>CAZSON010000259.1:0-4134 GCA_964608375.1 uncultured Desulfobacter sp.
GAAGCGGCATCGAGGGTCAGGCTTAAAAGAGCGGGAATGAGAAAAATCGTAAATACGGTGGATATCAACAAACCGCCGACAACCACGCTTCCAAGCCCCCGATAAAACTCGGATCCGGCGCCGGGGAAAAGAATCAGGGGAAGCATGGCGCAGACAGTCGTGATGCTGCTCATGTATATCGGTCGAATGCGGGTACGCACAGATTCTGCAATGGCGCTGCGTGGAACCATTTTGTGATCGCGTATATTGTTTAAGCTCTGATGCACAATCAGAATGGCGTTGTTGACCACGATGCCGACCAGAATCACAAACCCCAGCATGGTGATGATATCGAGCGGCTGGTAAGTAATGAAAAGGTTTACCAGGAACAGACCGACAAATCCTCCTGCAGCTGCCAAGGGCACACTGAACATGATGATGAAAGGGTAAAAGAAGTTTTCAAAAAGCGCGGACATCAGCAGATAACTGATAACAATCGCCAGGATAAAATTCCACATCAGCGCTTTCCGTGTGCGCGTCAGGTCATCGGCGGTTCCCCCCAGCTTAATGCTATAAAGGTTTGAAAGAAGGCCTGATTCTTTGATCGGTCCAACCACTTTCTCCAGGACCGTATCCATTGCGGTCTCAAGGGCGATCTCTCGCGGTGGAATCACCATGATGGTGATGGCCCGACGGGAATCGATATGGTTGATTTGAGTTGGACCTTCCTCGAGCGTGATCTCTGCCAAAGACCCTAAGACCACCTTTTCCCCGGTGGGTGCAATGACCGGAAAACCGGCCAGGTCCTGGGTGCGCGCCAGCTTTTCTTCCCTGTTTTTGACCACCAGATCGATCTCATCACCGTAAAGACGATAGGTACTGGCCTTTGCGCCATCTACCAGCGCATCCACTGTCAGGCCGAGGTCGCGGGTAGTCATACCCAAACGGGTTAACCGGTCTCTGTTCGGTATGATCCGCATTTCCGGGTTCCCCAGATCAAGCCCGGGGATCGGCCGTATCTGAGAACCGGGGAGCGCTTGGGCGGCTCTGCCGTAAATCTCTCTTCCAAGATTTATCAAATGAGAAAGGTCGGGTCCCTTGATCTCAATTTCGATTGAGCGTGCCTTACCGATGTCCCGCGAAAACAAACCCGGTTGCTGGACGATTGCAATCATGCCCGGAATTTTGTTGAGCACCCCATAAACATACGGCAGCAGCTCACGGGTCCGCTCCTGGATCTTTGAAATGATCCCCATAAATGCCTGCTGTCCCCTGGCCACAAAAAAGAAATTACCGACCGGCGGCAGATTCAGTTTTTCTGCAGTTCCGCTCTGTTTATCATCTGATATCAGGGGGACAATATCTTTTTCCACTGTTTTTGCGATTCGCTCAAGCTCCTGAAGGTTGTACCCAGGGGGCGGCAGGAGAATACCGAACAGCAGTTCCCGGTTTCCTTCCGGAAGATACTCGGTCTTTGGTATCAATGTCCACGCCAGGCCGATCGCCATCGACACCATCAATAAAATGACGCCCAAACGGACGGATACACGACCGCACATCCAGTAGATAAAACGCGTTATGGCATTGACAAACCCCCTGGCTATCCCCGCAGGTGTCCACGATTTTTTTTTGTCCGCGTTGCCGGAATTGACCGTTCCCAGTATTTTAGCGGATATCATCGGAATCCCTGTAATTGAAACTAGAAGACTCAACAACACCGCACTGCTGATGGCAATCGCAATATCGCGAAAGAGCTGGCCGGCTTCCTCCTGGACAAAAACGATCGGAAGAAAGACGGCAACAGTGGTCAAAGTGCTTGCCAAAACAGCACCCCATACCTCCACCGCCCCATCATAGGCAGCCTCTGCCCGGGTTTTTCCCATCTCCCGGTGACGAAAGATATTTTCAAACACGACGATGGAGTTATCCACCACCATACCGACGGCAAAGGAAAGGCCCGCCAGACTGACCACGTTGATATTCCGGCCAAACAGTGTCATCACCAAAAAGGTGCCGATCACGCTGATCGGGATAGCCGCCGAAACAATGATGGTGCTGGCAAAATTTCTTAAAAAGACCAGCAACACCGCAATCGCCAGCGCCCCCCCGATATAGATATTTTTTTTGACCAGATCGATGGCGCTGTAAATATAACGGGTTTCATCATAGGCCTGCTCAATTTTGAGTCTTTTTTCCTTTAATATACCGCTGTTCAGTTCATCGAGGGCCTCCCGTATTTTCTTCATAACCGTCAGGACATTGGAACCGGGTTCACGGACGGCGTTCATGACGATAGTCGTCACACCTTTGTTCCTCACAATCATGCCGATATCTTCATAACCGAGCGACACTTCGGCAATATCGCTTACCATTACAGGTATGCCGTCGACCCGTTTTACGATGACCTTTGTGACATCATCAATGCTTTTATATTCACCCACTGTCCGGGCAATATACCGTCTTTTCCCCTCATCAAAATCTCCTGCGCTGATATTTTTATTTTCAATATCGAGCGCCTGCATCAGTTCCGGGATTGTTACTTTCCGTGCAGCCAATGCATCTGAATCGACAATGACCTGAATCTCCCTCTCCTGCCCCCCATAGATATTGGCGGAGGCCACTCCTGAAATCCGCTCCAACCGGGGTTTTACATATTCGTCCAAAAAGTCGAATTCATGTTTTAACACCCCTTTATATCCATCCAAAGCCCCCAAAATCATCCACGCAATCGCCTTTTCCCGCCTTCCGCCGGATTTTATCACCGGCTTTTCAATATTGGTCGGATACTGTTTTACCTGATCGAGCTTGTTGGACACCCTGAGGAGAGCCTCGTCTGTATCGGTGCCGATTTTAAACATCAAATTGATATATGCGCTCCCGTCCCGGCTTTCGCTGGTAATCTCCTCAAGCCCCTCAAGATTTTTAAGTTCGTCTTCCTGGACATCCGTAATCTCCCGTTCAACCTCCAGAGGGCTCGCGCCTCTCCATTCGGTTGAAATGGATACCTCAGGAAGATCAACATTCGGTGTGAGTTGAATCGGAATTTTAAAGAGTGAAATAAGCCCGAACAGTATAATGAGGATGGCGCCCACCGTAACCGTTACCGGCTTTTTTATCGCCGTGTCGACCAATTTCATGATTCAATCACCTTAACCTGTGCCCCGGGACGGAGGCGCTCATTTCCACGAATTACCACCGGATCGCCCGGTTTCAGGTTTCCCTCGACCGCTACGTTACCTTCGTAATAGCCGAGAATTTTTACGGTGACAGGAAAAGCCTTTCCACCGTTCACTGAAAATACCAATTTATTGTTCCCGGAAGTTACGACCGCATCTTTAGGCAAAAGCAGTACGTCCCTTGAACGGTTCAGGTTGAATCTGACAACGGCCTCCATGCCGCCCTTTATTTTAAAATCCGGATTTGACAGATTTATCCGTACCGGAAAGGTTCTGGCATCAGGATTGCCGGTCGGAAGAACGGCATCGATCGTCCCGGTTATAAAGCGGTTTGAAATACTTCTGATGATGACTTGGACCTTATGCTTCAAAGAGAGCATAATCGCATAGCGCTCCGGCACATCAACGGTAACCCGAACTCTTCCGAGATCAACCAGTGTTACCACAGACCCGCCCGGGTTGATCCATTCTCCCACCTGTGTGTGTTCCTTTGATATAAATCCGGAAAACGGCGCCAAAACCTTTTTTTGTTTTATTTCGTAGTTCAAACGCTCTATTTCCGCTTCCAGTTCCATCACTTCCTGACGGAGGGAGCGATGCCTATAAAACGCTTCATCATATTTTTTTTCGGAAATGCTGTTTACATCTTTAAGCCTGCTGACACGGGCCAGCTCCTTTTTCGCCAGTTGAAGATTCACCCTGATTTTTTCCTGTCCGGCCTTTGCCCGTTTGAGCCGCAGTTTTAGATCGGTCGATTTTAATCTGGCCAAAAGATCGCCCTTTTTGACAAACCGTCCTTCTCTTGCCGGGAAAAATTGGACAATGCCGGATACTTCTGAAGCCACCGTGCTCTGTGCGATCGGTTCGGTTGATCCGATCAGGGATATCTGATCTGAAACCATCTTCTTTTCAACCAAGACAACCTCAACCGGAACCTCTTGCACTTCTTTCTTTTTTTCAGCTGCCATCGTCGTTGAAG
>CAZSON010000260.1:0-4122 GCA_964608375.1 uncultured Desulfobacter sp.
ATGAAAATTAAAATTATATCAAAACGCATGCTCGCGTCAAGATAGTTGTGTGAAGGAAGCAGTTATCTCTTGACCGAAAGCTTTCGTTGCATTTATATTACAGAGAGATAACGATCTGGTTTTGAGGCGTTTTAGACCCTGTTTTTATTAGCGTTTTAAGGCTGAACAAGGAGGAAACATTATGTTTAAAAAGATGGGATTCGCTTTATCAGTTTTCTGCATGTTGGTTTTCTTAGGATTTCTGCGCCCGGGGCCCGGTTTTGGCGCTGAAAAACCTTTTCAATTTGGCTTACTTCTGGTTGGTCCTTACAATGATCACGGGTGGAGCCAAGCCCATTTTGAGGCAGGGGAGTATGTTCAAAAAAAGCTCCCTGGTGTAAAGATGATCTATATTGATAAAGTAAACCCTGCAGACCGGCAGGGTATTACGATTCCCCAACTGGTCGACGATATGGTGGAAAAAGGCGTAAAGTTGATTATTGCAAACTCAGACGACATGAAAGACGGAACCCGCGAAGCGGCCAGGATGCACCCGGATGTTCATTTTCTTCACATCTCGGGGGATGATGCACTGACCGGCAAAGCCCCGGAAAATCTCAGCAATCTTATGGGACGTATGGAGTATGGCAAGATGATGGCCGGCTTTGCTGCGGCCATGACCACAAAAACGGGCAAAATAGGGTATCTCGGCCCACTGATCAATGAAGAAACACGGCGGCTTGTTGTCTCGAGTTATCTTGGTGCAAAATATGCCTGGGAAAAGGTACTAAAAAAAGATCCCAAAGAATTAACATTTAAGGTGACCTGGATCGGTTTTTGGTTCAATATTCCGGGTGTGACGGCTGACCCAACAAAGGTGGCTCAAAATTTTTTCAATACCGGATATGATGTACTAATTTCAGGGATAGACACTACCGAGGCTGTTGTGGTGGCCAAACAGAAAAAACTGCAAGGAAAAAAGGTCTGGGCAATTCCATATGATTATATCGGCGCATGTGAAGGCGCTCCGGATGTTTGCCTGGGTGTCCCGTATTTTAACTGGGGACCGGGATATCTGAAATTTATTCAAGATTCTATTGCAGGTAAATGGAAATCCAATTGGATCTGGATCGGCCCGGATTGGAAGAACATCAATGATCCCGACACCAGCACCGTGGGGTTTAAGCCCGGACCCGCATTGTCATCATCTGCAAAAAAGACACTTGATTCTTTTATCGCCGCTCTTGGAACCAAAGCGGTCAACCTGTTCCAAGGGCCTTTATACTACCAGGATGGGAGTACATTTCTCAAAGACGGCGAAGTCGCCACGGATAAAAAGATCTGGTATATGGAGCAGCTTTTAAAAGGGATGATCGGACAAAGCAGTGCAAAATAAGTTCTATTAAAAAAAGGCCGTTATTTAGTAATGGAACCTAAGAAGTGCAGAAGCTTTAAGATTTCTTCTGCACTTTCTATTTTGCGCAGATGGTTCTTTATTTTTGTGCGGGCGGTAAATTGAACAAAAGGGGGTATGTGTACCTTGGATGCGGATTGAACTTCGAGACATTCACAAATATTATGGACCGGTAAAAGCCAATGCCGGTATCTCTCTCACCGTCAGGTCAGGTACGATCCACGGGATCCTGGGTGAAAACGGTGCCGGAAAGAGCACATTGATGAAAATTCTGGCCGGTTTCAGCCGAAAAACAAGAGGAACGGTGAGTTTAAACGGCACGCCGACGAGCTATAAAACCCCTGCCCAGGCTTCTCGCTTAGGTATCGGGATGCTCTATCAGGAGCCTTTGGATTTTCCTGTTTTGTCTGTCCTGGAAAATTTTATGGTCGGAGCTACCGGCAATATTTCAGATCGCAGCACTCCCCATCGATACATATTTGAACAACTTGCTGAGAACTTAGGATTTAACCTCCCGCCAAATGCCATAGTGAAAAACCTGACTATAGGCGAAAGACAGCAGCTTGAAATCCTGAGATTGCTTGGGCTCGGTATCGAAGTTTTAATTTTGGATGAACCGACCACAGGTATTTCGAACATGCAGCGGGAAGCGCTTTTTAAAGCGTTGAAACAGCTGGCCTCTGAAGGGAAAAGTATTTTACTGGTTTCGCACAAGCTGGAGGATATCGAAGCTCTATGTGATTCGGTCACTGTTTTGCGCCTGGGTCGGGTAAGTGGTGAGATGAGCAAACCTTTTGATACGAACACCTTGCTTGAAATGATGTTCGGCATCCTTCCGGTTCAGCCGACCTGTGTTGATACTCAACCCGGAGAGACGGTTCTTGTAATGGATCGTGTTGTTGCAACCGGTGGACGGACAGGTCTAAGAAAATGTGACATCACCATCCGGCAAGGAGAAATCATTGGCCTGGCAGGCCTTGAAGGGAGTGGACAGGGTCTTTTTCTCCGTTTGGCTTCAGGCTTGGTACAACCGAAGCAAGGAGAGGTATTTCTTCAAAAAACAAAAATGAATGGCAAGGACTACCACGCGTTTAAACACGCCGGCGTCACTTTTCTTCCAGCTGCTCGCCTTGAAGAAGGGTTGATTTCGGGTTTGAATATTGTGGAGCACTTTGCACTTCAAAATCGCAAAGGGTTTATTATAAATTGGCCTGAAGCGTTTCAACATGCAGAAAAGCGCATAGAGAAGTTTCGAATCAAAGGGCAATCCGTATTTCCGGTTGAGTCCCTTTCCGGCGGTAATCAACAACGCCTTCTCCTCTCTTTTTTACCTGATGACCCCGTACTTCTCCTTCTAGAAAAGCCGACCAGGGGGCTTGACATGGAATCTGCAGTGTGGGTGTGGGAACATCTCCAGAAATTTTGTGCGGATAAAACCAGCGTTCTCTTTTCTTCTTCAGACCTTGAGGAGATCCTCATGATGGCTCATCGTGTATTGGTTTTTTTTAACGGTACGATCGTCAAGGACACGATGATATCTGATACGGATATTCATGAATTAAAAAGCGCCATTGCAGGTATAATTTGAAATAATTGGGTCAATCCTTGCTGGGGCCATGCAAATTCTCCTTCGATATTCCCGGAAAATGATACTGACTGCGGTGGTGGTATTCTGTTTTACCACATTTGTCCTGCTCATTGCGGGTGCACCTCCTCTTGCTGCCTATTATCACATTTTTAAAGGGTCATTGGGTTCCTGGAGCAAAATTGCCCATGTAATCACTGTTTGGATACCTCTTACCCTTTGCTCATGTGGGCTTTTATATACATTCAGAATCGGTCTCTGGAACATCGGTGTGGAAGGCCAAATGATTATGGGAGCGATTTTTTCAACCGCCCTGCTCCGGCTTGGACTTGAGAGTACTCAGCCGGTTGTTTTTCTCGGATTAGCCTTTTTTGCAGGCGCTCTGGGGGGGGCAATTTGGGCACTTTTTGCCGGTCTTTTAAAGGCAAAGGGAGGGGTTCATGAAATTTTTGCGGGACTGGGTCTAAATTTTGTGGCTCAGGGGATTATCCTATACCTGATATTCGGTCCCTGGAAGCGGCCCGGCGTTGCATCGATGAGTGGCACCGAGGTGTTCCCCCAAACGTTATGGCTTCCCTTTTCGCCTATAATTCGTCTCTCCCCTGTCGGCCTGGCTCTTGCCTTGGCGGCCGTGATGATTACCGCGTGGATGCTGCGGTATACATGGGTGGGGTTGGGTCTGAAAGCGATTGGGAAAAACCGATATGCCGCCTATTTGTTTGGGCTTAAACCCGGAAGGTATATGCTCCTTGCCATGGTTTTTGCCGGGGGATTTGCAGGGCTTGCCGGATGCTTGCAGGTCACCGGTATCTATCATCGCCTCATACCGGCCATTTCCAGCAATTATGGGTACCTGTCCCTCCTGGTGGTGATGCTTTCCAACTACAACATCTGGGTGTCACCTGCCGTGGCGTTCTTTTTTGCCTGTTTGAATATCGGTAGCATTCAGCTCCCCATGATGCTCCAGGTAGACTCTTCACTGAGCGGGGTCATCCAGGGAGCACTTGTATTGGCTACCCTGGGCATATATGCCTGGCAAATCCGCAATAAGCAAAAGGAGGAGCAGCGCTGATATGGCCGGGTTGGACTTTATCATTTTGATGTCCAGTGTGATTGCCAGCGCCACTCCCATTTTACTGGCAAC
>CAZSON010000261.1:0-4103 GCA_964608375.1 uncultured Desulfobacter sp.
GCTTTACAAAGCCAAGGGAGCGGGGCGTAACCGGGTCTGCGCCGGGCGATTGTAATACCTTGGTATGCAGATTTTTTTCAAAAACCGCTCTGAAATGGCATTAATGAATCCCACCTAAAAAAAACTTCTAAGGGTAAACCCCATGAAGAAATTGTAGTCCATATATTCTGTTAGAAGATAAAACGACGAAATGACAAATGGTTGATTTAAAATTTCATGAGAGCGAGGAATGGTTCCGGCAACTTGCAGAGAACATTCGAGAGGTTTTTTATATCAATGATCCTAAAAAAACAAGGATTCTTTACGTCAACCCCGCATACGAGGAGATTTGGGGCCGTACATGCGAGAGTTTGTATGAACATCCAATGTCATTTGTTGAGGCGATTGTTCCCGAGGATCAAAAACACGTCATTGATAGCTTTAAAATACAGACAAAAGGAGATCCGGTGCAAGTAGAGTATCGGATCTTGCGACCGGATGGATCGATACGCTGGATATCCTCGCGGGCATATCCGGTAAAGGACAAACATGGGGAATTAAAACGAATTGTGGGAATCGCCGAGGACATTACGGCGTATAAAAAGACGGAAGAAACACTCAGGGAGCAAGAAAAGAAGTTAAAAGATAAAACCTCTGGCTTGGAAGAGATAAATACCGCCTTAAATGTATTACTGAAAAAAAGAGAAGCTGATAAAAAGGAGGTTGAGGAGAAAGTCCTTTTTAATGTAAAAAAACTGATTTTACCCTATATCGACAGGTTAAAAATCACTCGAATAGATGCTCGCCAAACCGCTCTTATTGATATTTTGGAATCAAATTTGGAAGAGATCATATCACCTTTTGGGACCCGGATTAAAACTAAGAGTTTCAACTTTACGCCAAAAGAAATCCATGTGGCAAATCTTGTAAAACATGGGAAAACGACAAAAGAGATTGCCGACATTCTGGAATTATCTGTCCGAGCCGTTACCTTTCATAGAACCAACCTCAGAAAAAAATTAGGGCTGATCGATCGTAAAATGTCCCTGAGATCCCGCCTATTCGCTCTCGACTAATTACACTTCAACTATGTAAATAACCTGTATATTTTTGTTATTTACAGCCTCCATTTTTTCAAGTATCGTTATTTTTGTAAAACGGTAAAGAATTAATAACTTTTACTAATATAACAAAAAATTAAGGGGGTACCCTTAGAATTAGACAATGTGGATTTGCCTATTGAAGAAATAAATTCGGAGGAAATGATGGAACAAAATAAGGTAATAGTTCATTTCAAAGGCGGTAAAATTCTGAAAGGGGTTACTTCTGACTTTCTTCCCAATAAAACTGAATTTCACATTTCAGACCTAAATGGTAAAATGGAAAATATTGAAGTAAGCCGCCTTAAGGCAGTATTTTTTGTTAAAGATATGGCAGGCGATGGCAATCATGAGTATAGTTATGAGGATGTTGTTGTTGCCGGAGGTAGAAAAATCAAAGTAGAGTTTTCAGATGGTGAGACGATTGTCGGTTATACCTTAAGCTATACTCCGGACCGGCAGGGTTTTTTTATAACACCGGCCGATTTTCAAGGAAACAATGAACGGATATTTATTGTAAAAGCAGCAACGACAAATGTGACTTTCCTGTAGTTTACCGGAAAAAGATAAGACATCGGCGGTAAGAAGCTGAAAGGGAGAAAGATTATGAACGATTATAGGAAGCGGGTCCGCGAGCGTGATCGGTCAGAAGATGCGCTGAAAGAGAAGAATCGGTTGAACGAACTCCTTATGGACAGCCTGCCACATTTTGCAATGCTCATCCGCAAAGACAGAACTGTTCTGGCTGCCAATCGTATTGCACGTGAAGCCGGAGCCAAAATCGGGGGATACTGCTGGCGCGATTTCGGACAGAGCGCCTTCATTTCAGATGAGGATAGAGAATACTACAATGCACACGAGAAGATTCCGATAGGCGGCACTCACTGCTGGTTCTGCCTTGCTGATGAGGCGTTAGCGAAACAGGAGCCGACTGATAACGAAGTTAAAGCGTGGGGCAAGATATGGGATACGTACTGGGTTCCGCTCGATGGAGGAACCTATCTTCACTATGCTTTCGACATCACCGAACGTAAGCGGACGGAAGCAGCTCTGCGGGAATCGGAGAGAAAATACCGATTTTTATTCGAAAATGTCGAAATTGCGATTGGCATCTGCGATCATTCGGGCAGGGTGCTTGCCCTGAATAAAGCCATGTCCAGGATAACCGGTTATACGCTTGAGGGGTTCGCAAAGATCAACATGAGTGATACCTATGTGAACCCTGAAAACCGAAGAAAATTCTTAGACGCTCTAAAACGGGAGGGAAGAGTAGAGAACTTTGAAGCTCAGTTAAAGCGTAAAGAGGGTGAAACATACTGGGCGAGCCTTTTTGGCAGAACAATCCAGTATAATGGGAAAGACGCAATTTTGACCTCAGTGCTTGACATCACCAAGCGAAAGCAGGCGGATGAAGAGCGGGAGCGCTTGATGTCGGCTATCGAGCAGGCCGCCGAGGCCATCGTGATCACGGACACCGAAGCGACCATCCAGTATGTCAACCCGGCGTTCGAGCGGATCACGGGCTACACGCGCGAAGAAGTGAAGGGGGAGAACCCGCGCATCCTCAAGAGCGGCAAGCAGGACGACGCTTTTTACCGCAATATGTGGGACACGCTCCTAAGCGGCGACGTATGGAAGGACCGGTTCGTCAATAAGAAAAAGGACGGCACGCTGTTCACCGAAGAGTCGGTCATCTCACCGGTGCGCGACGTCTCGGGCCAGACTATTAACTATGTGGCGGCCAAGCGTGACATCACCAAAGAGATGAAACTTGAGGACCAATTGCGCCAGGCCCAGAAGATGGAGACCATTGGCATCCTTGCGGGAGGGGTGGCACACGACCTGAATAATATCCTGTCCGGTATTGTCAGCTATCCTGAATTGATACTGATGGAACTTCCCGAAGAGAGCCCTTTGCGAAAACCTATTTCAACCATCCAGAAATCCGGCGAAAAAGCCGCCGTTGTTGTGCAGGACCTTTTGACGCTGGCAAGAAGGGGGGTATCGATTACAGAAGTCGTGAACATTAATCATATCATTTCCGAACAGTTGAAAAGCCCGGAATTTGAAAAATTAATGTCATATAACCGGGATGTAAGGGTGGAAACCCATTTTGAAAAAGATCTGCTCAATATCAAGGGTTCTACCGCTCATCTATCCAAATCGGTGATGAATTTATTGTCTAACGCAGCAGAAGCAATGATGGATGGCGGGACGATTTTCATCTCCACCGAAAACCGTTACGTCGATCGGCCGGTAAAGGGGTATGATTCCATAGAAGAGGGTGACTATGTGGCGCTAATGGTTTCTGATACCGGTATCGGCATGTCTTCAGAAGATCAGGAGCGGATATTTGAGCCGTTTTATACAAAAAAAGCGATGGGGAGAAGCGGGACAGGCCTTGGCATGGCCGTGGTCTGGGGGACGGTAAAGGATCACAATGGATATATCGACCTTAAAAGCAGTGTTGGCAAAGGGACAACTTTCACGCTCTATTTTCCCGTTACCAGAGATAAAGAAGCGGCTGATGAATCTCTGCTGTCCATTGAAGAATATAAGGGGAGGGGAGAGACCATTTTAGTCATAGACGATGTGGAAGAGCAGCGGGAAATCGCATCCGGCATGTTGAGGAAACTGGGGTATTCAGTCACATCGGTATCGAGCGGGGAAGAAGCGGTTGAATATATGAAAAATGAAACGGCAGACCTGCTGGTTCTGGATATGATCATGGACCCCGGGATCGACGGTCTGGAGACCTACCAGAGAATTCTGAAGCTGCACCCCGGACAAAAAGCGATCATCGCCAGCGGCTTTTCAGAGACCGACCGGGTCAGGGAGGCCATGAAACTGGGCGCCGGCGCCTACATCAAAAAACCGTATCTGATCGAAAAGATCGGGGTAGCTGTTAAAACCGAATGCGCCGGTTCAGACGGATAATCAAAAACCAATTTTTAATAGCTGAGTTCCTCTGACAAACTATAGAAGGATCACACAATGACGGCTTTAAACAGATCGATTTTGAGG
>CAZSON010000262.1:0-4092 GCA_964608375.1 uncultured Desulfobacter sp.
CAATGTGGCGACCATTACCGCCTTTATGGTATGAATCCTGTTTTCAGCTTCATCAAAAACAATCGATGCTTCGGACTCGAATACTTCCTCGGTCACCTCCATCCCATCCAGACCGAATTTCAGGTAGATCTCTTTACCGATAACGGTTTCGCGATTATGAAACGCCGGCAGACAGTGCATATACTTCACCTTCGGGTTGCCGGTCAGTTCCATGGCCTTTTTATTGACCTGGTAAGGGGTCAAAAGATCGATTCTCTCTTTCCACACCTCGTCCGGTTCACCCATCGAGACCCAGACGTCCGAGTAGAGAAAATCACAGTCCGTGACACCCTTTGTTAGATCATCGGTGACGAGGAGCTTCGCGCCTGTCTCTGCCGCGATGTTCTTGGCCCGGGTTACAATTTCATCTGAAGGCTGAACTGTTTTCGGCGCTATGGAACGAAAATCCATTCCCATTTTTGCGGCTCCGATCAGGAGAGAGTTTCCCATATTGTTTCTTGCATCGCCGAGGTAGGCAAAGCTGATCTGGTTCAACGGTTTGTCGGAATGCTCGATCATCGTCATAAAATCTGCTAAAACCTGGGTCGGATGAAACTCGTCGGTCAGCCCATTCCACACAGGAACGCCGGCATATTCGGCCAGCTCCTCCACTTTTTCCTGGCCAAAGCCCCGGTACTCAATTCCATCATACATCCGACCGAGTACCCGGGCCGTGTCCTTTACGGTCTCTTTGGTACCCAACTGAGATCCGGAGGGACCCAGATAGGTTACACGGGCACGTTGATCATGAGCCGCCACCTCAAAGGCACATCGGGTTCGGGTGGAAGCTTTTTCGAAAATAAGGGCAATATTCTTGCCGTTCAACCGAGGTTCCTCAATTCCGGCGTATTTGGCCTTTTTCAAATCGATTGAGAGGTCGAGTAGAAACTTAATTTCCTCGGGGGTAAAATCGAGCAATTTCAAAAAATGCCGATTTTTCAGATTAAAAGTCATTCCTTAACTCCTTATGAATGATCTGAACATAGCAAAATTCGCATTCTCCACAAAGGTGATCAAATCATTTTCCGGTTTGCCGCGAGAACGTATAGGAACTCCAGCCCCAGTGTTGCGGCAGCCAATGCAGTGATATCCGCATAATCAAACGGGGGCGATACCTCAACCAGATCGATGCCGACTAGATTGAACCCCACCAGCCCACGGATGATCTGCAGTGCCAAATTGGTGGACAGCCCACCGACCACCGGTGTGCCGGTTCCCGGTGCAAAGGCCGGATCCAGGCAATCGATATCGAACGTGACATATGCCGGGTGGCTCCCAACAACCTGCTTTATTTTGTTTAAAGCATCATTCGCGCTATGCGCTGTGATCCAGTCAGCGTCCAAAACCCCGAATCTGTGATCACTCTGAATATACTCGGTCCGAATACCAATTTGAACCGATCGTTCCGGTGCTAAAATGCCTTCATTTACCGCATGAAAGAATACAGTGCCGTGGTGGTATTTATCCTGCTCTCTTTCTGTGTCGGAGTGGGCATCAAAATGGATTAATGACAAAGGCCCGTGTTTTTTTGCATGCTCCCTTAAAAGAGGCAGGGTGATAAAATGGTCTCCACCCAACGTCAGCATGATTTTATCGGCTGCGAGCGTTTGAGCAGCATGTTGCCGGAGCTGCAATGTCATTGAATCTCTTTCAGTGGGATCAAAACAAAGGTCACCGCAGTCTACAACGCCGAGTACATCGAACAGATGGAAATCCCATGGCCAGCGGTAAATTTCCCAGGCCAGATGTTTGGATGCCTGACGAATTTTTGCCGGCCCGAAACGGGCGCCAGGACGTCCGGTGGTTGTCAAATCAAAAGGCACACCGGTGATAACCACATCTACATCCTTAGCGAGAAAATCCCGGGATAGTTTACAATCGATGAAGGTTGGAAAGTTTAGGATTGGAGGCTCGCATGAATTTTCGTTCATCGCTTGTGCATCCATTTGATCTTATTTTTTTCTTGGTATTAAGGTGGTATTTACATCAATTTAAGCGTTAATATTTCTTAGGCTTCCGGGGCATGTTCTTTCTTTATATATTTTTATAAATAAAAGTTAAATGAAAAAATCGAAAATTAAATTGATATTGATTGGAACTTGTGATTTTGGGTGAGATCAATCTCGTTAATATCCATCCCAAGAGGTCTGCAGAATGACAGATAATTTCAAAGGCGTCATATTTGATATTGATGGTGTTCTTGAATTTCAGGGCAAGGTTTATCCCGGTGCCATTGAACTGATTGATCGACTGCGAGAAAAGGGATTTATCATCAGAATACTGTCAAACAGCACACTGAAAAGCAGAGAATACTGCGCTGAGAAGTTGGTCAAAATGGGGTTTTCGATTTTTGAAGATGAGGTGATAACCGCTTCCTATGCAACTGCGAGATACCTGAAGCGCCTGAACCCAAAATCATGCTGGGTGATGCTTAAAGGAAAGGGGTTTACGGAGTTTCGGGATTTTATGCACGATGAAAAAAATCCAGAGTATATTGTTGTCGGAGATTACCGGGAAGAATTCAATTTTCAAAACTTGAATAAAGCACTGAAGCTCTTGCTGGCCGGTTCGAAACTGATCGTTATGATACCTGAAAAAGTCGACCACAGCTTAGGTGAAGTTGAGCTTACCGTAGGAGCCTATGGAAAAATGCTGGAGGATGCCGCCGGAGTTAAAGCATCATATATCGGCAAACCCAGTCAATTTATTTTTGACGTTGCACTCGAGTCTATGGATGTTGAAAGGTGCCGGGTATTAATGGTGGGGGACCGTGTTGCTACGGATATTACGGGCGCCAAAAGGGCCGGAATAAAATCGGTCCTGATCAAAACAGGGGAATTTAAAAAAAGTGATCTGTCCGGTGATATTCAACCGGATTTTATTCTCAACTCACTAAAAGAAATTGAAGGAATTCTTCAGATCAGTTTGTGCTTATCTGTTTGAATAATTGTTCCATTTTTGCATTCCCCTTCGATAATGCTTTGTAAAGTATCCGGTCCCTGCCACCGGCTGATATGCACCCGAGGGACCTTCTTTTCGAGCGCTTCAAATGCCGATTCCATTTTTGCTACCATTCCCCCACCGATCATGCCTTCTGCGATAAGTTTTTTTGCTTCAAAAATAGTAAGGGAGCGACAGGTTTGTTCTTCGATCAGAACGCCGGGAACGTCGGTTATAAATGCAAGATCCGTACATTTTGCACCGGCGGATAGGGCGGCAGCCGCACTATCCGCATTGACGTTATAACTTTTTCCTTCCTCATTGGCTGAAACAGGAGAGATCACCGGTACCAGACCATCTCTTAACGTATCCAGAACAATATTGGCATTAACTCTTATGATTTTTCCGACATATCCCAAATCCTGACCCTTGCGGGTTAAAGGCTCGATAGTAAAGAGACCCGCTGTTTTACCTGACATCCGTCTGCACGGCACGCCATTTTTTGTTAACCACGAAGCGATTCGTTGATTAATTTTACCGGAAAGGATATTTTCAACTATTTTCATATCTTCGGCCTCGGTAACTCGAATGCCGTCAACGAAAAAGGTTTCACGGTTGGCACCTTTGAGCGCCTGGGATATTTCACCGCCGCCGCCATGAACGATAATAATTTCAGCCTCCTGATTGTTTTTAATTGCAATAGCCAGTTCCTTGAACCGATCTTCTCCTTCAAAGGCCTTGCCACCTATTTTGATTAAGATTCTGTGATTCATTTGAAACATCCTTTCAAAAAAACATAGACTGTCCAAGTTTTTATAGTCAAACATGTCAGAAAATTGTCTTGTGATCAAGACTTGATGAACTCGTAAAAAAGCCATGTTGCTCTCTAAATGACCATTCAAAATGCTCAACGTCGTTCGCAAATGGCTTTTTACTAGACTGTCGAGGCTTGTCTATCCCAGAATCAAGCGTAAATTCATGAAAACAGGTTTTCGATAACAATTTGACTAAAATGGCTTCATTGGGATTAAGAAATCAGAAAAACATTATTTAAACGGGCGACTCTGACCTTGACAGAGAATTCTCATATTGTAATAGTTATTCAGATTTTAC
>CAZSON010000263.1:0-4090 GCA_964608375.1 uncultured Desulfobacter sp.
CATTATCCCAAAATGCTCAAAATCGTTCGCAAATGACTTTTTACGAGACTGTCAATTTGTTCAATCGCTCATTTGGCATGTTTTGATATTATCGGCTTGCTTTTTATTTTTTTTCAGACAACATATATGTCGCGGTGTCCTTAAAGGCTTCTTTTCGATTATTTTCTCATAGTATTTTTCCAGGGAGGTTCTATATGAAATTCAAAGAAATTATTTATGAAAAAAAAGATGGGGTAGCAAAAGTCACCATCAATCGGCCTGAAAGGTATAATGCCTTTACCGCTCTAACGCTGGAGGAGATGTATAACGCATTTCGGGATACATGGTCTGATAAGACAATAGGGGTGATTGTCCTGGGCGCCGTGGGGGATAAAGCATTTTGCACAGGCGGCGACCAAAAAATCAAGGACGGTGAGGGATATGATAAAGGTGAGGCAATCTTTAACCTGCTGGATGCACATGGCCAGGTAATCAGTATCATTCGGGATATTCCAGTGCCTGTAATCGCTGCGGTCAATGGCTTTGCAATTGGCGGTGGACATGTTCTTCACCTTGTTTGTGATCTTACCATTGCCTCGGAAACTGCCCGTTTTGGACAGGCAGGTCCCAGAGTCGGAAGTTTCGATGCGGGTTTCGGAACTGCATATTTATCGCGAATCGTGGGAGAAAAGAAGGCCCGTGAGATCTGGTATCTATGCAGGCAGTATTCGGCCTCGGAAGCCCTTGAGATGGGGTTGATCAATAAGGTTGTACCGCCTTTGAAACTTGAAAGCGAAGTTGATAAATGGTGCCGGGAAATCCTCCAGAAAGCACCTACATCCCTGGCTTTTCTCAAAGCCTCTTTCAATGCCGATACCGATCACATAAGCGGGATTAGCACGATGTCAAAGCATGCGGTGGATCTATATTACAGAACGGATGAGTCACACGAAGGCGTCCAGGCGTTTCTTGAGAAAAGGCCACCGGATTTCAGGCGGTTCCGAAAATAACGTATCCCTGGATACTTTATGCATACGTAAGGGAAAATGGAGACACTTATGATTATATGCAAATGATCATCGATCTGCGCTTTTGCCGAAGCGTTGCTGAAAGTCACGCTATCTATGCGAAAGGTTGACAAACAATTTTGAACAGGATATAAAAACATTAACAAATATGTTTATTAATTACAAACGTAACTTTCCGTGATTAAAAATAATATTTCAAAACTATTAAGTGCCGATAGTCCCTTTTTTACGCTTTCTTCTATTCAGACTTTTTTCGACATCACCCGGGAGAGCGCCCGGACTACAGCTTCCAGACTTGTCAAGAGAGGCATACTCATCCGCCTTCACCGCGATCTATATACACTTGTCAACAGAAAGTATTCTCTTTTTTCTTTAGCGAACGCCGTTTTCCAACCCTCTGTCATTTCCCTGGAAACGGCGCTTAACTATTGGGGATTGACCGTTCAAGTTCCGCAGGTCATTTTTTCCATAGGGATGGGATCTTACCATTGTGAGGTAGACAATACTGAATTTGTGTTTCGGCGAATGAATCCTTCTCTTTTTCGTTTTGGACAAGTTAAGGCTGAAGACTTTTATATCGTTGAACCGGAAAAGGCTTTGCTGGACACGCTTTATATGAAAAGCAAGGGGCTTGTAGAGCTATTGCCGGAAGATGTGGATATGAATAAGCTCGATGAAGAACTGCTTGAATTTTACACCCGACATTATCCAACTATAGTAAAAAATTCGCTCAGGTATTTCAAGAATCAGGAATATGAAGCCAAGTAAACAGGCCTTTTTTAACCGATACAGGGAAAACACTATCATAGAAGTAGTCCAGGCGTTGGCAAAATCGAGTGCCGGTTCCCAGATCGCCTTTAAAGGTGGTACTGCTTTGAAACTTTTTTATGATCTTCCTCGTTTCTCTGAGGATATCGATTATGATTCTTTCTCTGTTGTTTCCCCTCCGGCGCTTATGGATATTATTGAAAGGGTCTTTTTAAAAAAAAAGTGGGAGATAACAGATAGAGCGATTAAATATCATACGCTTCTTTTGGAGTTACGTTTTGCGGGGCCGGACAGGAATTTTCGGCTAAAGGTTGAAATTTCTACCAGGGACAAAGAAATTGAAACCACCGTCCTGACCCTCAGGGGTGTCCCGGTTCTCACCCTAAATCCATCATACATGATGACAGAAAAACTCTTTGCTTTTGTTGAGCGGCAGGCGGGAAGAGATCTCTTTGATGCATGGTTTATTCTGAAAAATGGCTATCCTCTGGACGAACCAATGATAAAGAGAGCATACGGTGATCGTGCAAATCTTTATAAAACAATGCTAAACGTTATTGAGAAGGCGGATGCAAAGAAGATACATCGTGATACGGGCAAGCTTTTGGAAAAGGATTACAGAAACTGGATAAGTACATCATTTTTGTCTGATTTTAAACGACTCATTGGTATTCTGTCGCAGGAAAAATGTACATAACTCTTTCTGGTTTAATGGTCATTTAGAGAGCAATATGGCCTTTTTAAAAGTTTGGCAACATTAGAAGTTGTTTTAAAACATAGAATCGTATTAAGCGATCTTCCGGCTTTTCGGAAAATAGGCGAAAGGGGCCAAGATGAAAGATGAATTGATCGACTATGATGCAATTGCCTTGGGGGAAATGATCCAAAAAGGTGAAATTAGGGCAACCGAATTACTGGAAATAACGGTTAAGCGGATCGAACTGCTAAATTCAAAGCTCAACGCTGTGATTAATACGATGTACGATCAGGCGCGCGAAATTGCAGAAAATTGGGATTCTAAAACCGCTGAACAGAAATTGTCCGGCAATCTTTTCCATGGTGTTCCGTTTCTTTTGAAAGACCTGCTTGCACAGTACAAGGGGGCCCCTTTTCATGAGGGCTCTTCTGCCGTCAAGGGTTATGTATCGAAATTTGACAGTGAGTTGGTAAAACGGCAGAAAGCAAGTGGATTAATCGTTGTCGGCAAAACAAATACACCTGAGTTTGGTCTTCTCCCCACCACCGAACCCGCTCTTTACGGAGCAACGGTCAACCCCTGGGACCCGAGTTTGACAACAGGCGGCTCAAGCGGTGGGTCGTCCGCGGCGGTGGCAGCGGGGATCGTTCCGATGGCACACGGTAGCGATGCGGGTGGATCGATCCGAATCCCCGCATCTTTCTGTGGTCTTTTTGGTCTAAAACCGACTCGGGGGCGGAACCCACTGGGGCCACATTTTGGCGATATCGGTGGCGGGCTTGTCCATGAACATGGATTGACTCGCACGGTGAGGGATTCGGCCGCTCTTTTGGACGCAACTTCAGGACCTGATCTTGGCGATCCTTACTATGCCCCGCCAAAGGAGCGCCCTTTTATAGAAGAAGTGAAGCGGGAGGTTCGGCGTTTAAAGATCGGGCTTTTATCTTCCATTCCAAATGGGTGGAGCTTGGAGACTCAGTTACATCCAGATTGTGAAAACGCGGTGAAAGATGCAGCCCGGCTATGCGAAACGCTGGGACATATCGTTGAAGAGGTTGCTCCGGGAGATTTGAGCTATCCGGATCTCTTCAAGCCGTTTGGTAAAATATTTACCTGTCTTACCGGGCAATTCATCTCCTATTGGGAAAAAGAGTTGGGAAAGAAGCTTGCAAAAGAGCAACTGGAGTCGATCACCTGGACAACTTATCAGGCCGGTTTGAAACGAACGGGGGCCGATTATCTGGGCGCATTGGAAAGCATCCAACGCTTTTCACGGAAATTAGCGCGATGGCACGATGAGGCTGGCTATGATATGATCCTGTCACCTACTGTTCGCATTCCGCCTGTAAAACTCGGCTCTTTCCGGTCAGCGCCAGATGATCCAATGAGATGGGCCAAGATGTCTAATAGCTTGTCTGCATTGACCTATATTTATAATATAACAGGCCAACCTGCAATGACGGTACCGTTATTCTGGAATGAGGACAAGGTGCCGATCGGTGTGCAATTCGCGGCTCGTTTCGGGGATGAGGCGACACTTTTTCGTCTGGCAGCTCAATTGGAGAAAGCAAGACCGTGGGCGGATAAAAAGCCACCCATTCATTGCAGCAATACCGAA
>CAZSON010000264.1:0-4059 GCA_964608375.1 uncultured Desulfobacter sp.
ACTTTTACAAGCTCGATTAGTTTATCGGTTAAATTTATTATTTCTTTCCAAGGTATGGATGTCAGGTAAAAAATCAAAAATAGTAGTTATTTGCGGGCCGACGGGGGTTGGAAAGACCGCCATGTCGCTCGAAATAGCCGATAGGTTTTGTGGTGAAATTATCGGTGCCGATTCCATGCAGATTTACCGGCAGATGGATATTGGTACCGCCAAACCGACTCGGGACGAACGTGCTCGCATCCCACACCATATGATCGATTTGATCAACCCGGATGAATCTATGGATGTTGCCCGGTTTGCAGCCCTGGCACGTCAAGAGGTCGGCCGTCTTTTTAAGAATGCGGTTACTCCGTTTGTTGTGGGTGGCACAGGACTTTATATTAAGGGATTGGTCGATGGTATTTTCAAGGCCACATTTAAGAACCGATCGGTTCGGAGCCAATTAGAGCAAGACGCAGCGCTGTTCGGAGTGGGTGGGCTCTACCAGCAGTTAAAAGTAAGTGACCCGGAGGCGGCCAGTAAAATACATCCAAATGATCGATACAGAATCATCAGGGCGCTCGAGGTATTCGAAACAACCGGAAAGACTATCACTGAGCACCATCGGGAACATCGGTTTTCGGGCCGACCATTTAAAGTTTTGAAAATCGCTCTACGCGTGGATCGGGAAGAACTTTACCATCGGATTAATGACAGGTGCGATGCAATGATAACTGAAGGGTTGGTCGATGAGATCAAAAGACTTCTGCAAATGGGTTACCACAAGGATCTTAAATCGATGCAGTCCATCGGCTATCGGCACATGATTGATTTTTTGAATGACCGCATGTCGTGGAATGAAAGCCTCCGCACATTCAAGCGTGATACTCGCAGGTACGCAAAGCGTCAGTTAACCTGGTTCAAAGCGGATACCGAAACCGTTTGGATCGATCCCGGACAGGTAAGAGATACCCATCTTTTGGTCAAACGGTTTTTGCAGGCTTGACAACCCCGAATCTGTATTGCGTGAAAGATCGCAAACCATCGGCTTTAGCGGTTTGATGTCTTTGCCCATAATAAGCCGATCAACTCCAGGGGCTTTATTTTAATAAAACCGCCCAGGATTTTTTCCCATCTATCTTGATGGTGAGGGGAGTTTCAAGCCTGACGTGTTTTAAATAGGTTGTTTCACTTTCCTGGGGGAGAGAATTCAACCAGTCCCAATCGATAAAATCCATCTCTTTCTTAGAGATAGTAATGTAGCTTATCCCAAGAGATGTGATATTTTGAAAAAAATGGGTCCCCTGGGAAGGATCAGCATGCAGCTTGTCCGATCTTGCCTCAATGATGGCGCCGATGCCGGAGATGTCATTCCAGTTCACCGGAATCCCGAGCCATCGATCGGCTGAACCCCATCTTCCAGGCCCGATCAGGATATATTTTCGGTTTTGATTTATGATCTGCTGATTGATTTTACCTATATCCGATGCAATTTCAGTGGTATGCGCCGGATCGAATGAATCCGGTTTAACATATAAGATGTCTGCAATATCGCGAAATGTGCCGTTTCCCAAAGCCAATGTGGAAAAACAGAAGGAATCGGCAATTTCTTTCTCGCTTATCACAACCTCCTTATTTTGCTGATTCAAAGCCATCGGTCTGATCTGCAGGAGGGCAAATTGCGGTTTTTGCCCCTGCTTTGTTGGAAGCGTCACCGCGAATTCGATTTCAACCGGAGACCCCATCCCTTTACGTCCCATATCCAGGATACCGGAGAGGATTTCCGGAAGGGGAATGGATTTGTATTTCAAGATGCTGGCGAATGTCAGCACCGGGTAGCCTTTGCCTTGAACCGTATCCCTGATTCGGTGTTCTTCGGGAAGATAAGTGCTCGAAAGCTGTTTCACCGGTGTGTGATCTAGAAAATCATCTATTTCCAGATGGGCGAGGGTTTTGTCTGCTGATTTTAAAAAGGATGATCCAAATTTTTCAGGTACATCGGTCAACTTTAACGCATAAAAAAAGCGTTGTGAGTTTTTCAAAACGTCATCCACCGTAGAAAACTGGGGAAGAAACTCGGGATATTTTGGTGAAAAGCGAAGCGAGTTTGCACCTTCCATAACGGTTTTACCGAGGCCAAGGGCAATATGTGCAATCCCCTCTTCGGATTTCAGGTGCGAGATCGGATAAAAGTTATACGATTGTACCACGCCCGAGATCGCGGGGTAGAAGTGGTCTCCATGTGAGGTCCCAATCAGCTGCTGGATAACAACCGCCATTTTTTCATCTTCGATACGATGCAAGGTGCTTTTTGCATAGGACCGGGGTGTTTTAAAATAGATTGACGCATAAACAAGTCGAATTGCATCCATCAACTGATTCAAGCGCACTGTCGGATCTGGATGATTGTTGGGAATCATGTAAGTCTTGTAAACACCTGCAAAGGGCTGGAACTGCGCATCCTCAAGGAGGCTCGAAGATCGAACGGCAAGCGGATAGTTGATTTGCTCTAGAAATGATTTTAAATGATGGATCATCCAGTCTGGGAAACGGGATCTCAAAAACCGTCTGGCGATGACCGCGTCGTGGTCATCGATGTTTGACAGGTCTTGAAGTTTGTTTTCAACAACAAATGCGTCGAACCCTTCTGTTGAGATCACAAACGATTTTGGCACGATAATATCGATTTCAGGAAACTTTTCCTGCAGTTTCGGGTTTTCCTTCAGTTGGGTAGTTACAAAAGCAAGCCCCCTGGCCTTACCCCCCAGAGATCCTTTGCCGACCTTCAGAAAATCGGTTTCCGGATCAAATGTGCCGTTTATAAAGTCGGTTACTACCCCTCTCTGGCGAAATTTTCGCCGTTCGTGAAGATTGAAGATCAAAAGTTCCTTGAGTTCCCGAATGCTGGGAAAGTCGGTCGCCCTTATCGGCCGGAGCTTTGAGGCGAGTTGTATCTCGGAACGGGCCATCAACCAGGTGGAAAAGTGATTCCGAACCGCATGATAATTAATCGATTCATCAGGAATGTCGGATAGAATTTTTTCCATTGTGCGCAGATTGGAAGCCCTTGAAATTTCTTTTCCGTCCGGGAGCTTGAAAACAAAATCCCCAAACCCGAGATGGTGCGTGAAAACCGCATTGATATCGGTGTGAAGGGATGGGGAGTTTTTATTTAAAAAAACTGCTGGAATTTTTTCCGCTCTTTGTCGATTCGATTCCTCTGAACTGAGATTGAGAATAAAAATATCGGGGGTTTCTTTTTTAATCATCGAAAGCAGGGAAAATCCGGCTTCAGGGTCCATTTCTTGATTTCGGGGAAATCGGATGTCAGAAAGAACGCCAAGAAGATAAGGCTTAAACAGCCTGTAAAGATTTTCAGCTTCCTCAAAATTTTCGGCAAGAAGAATCTTCGGCCTGGCTCGCATTCGGAGGATACGATCTTCTTCATTGAGAGAATCCTCCATGACCGCCTGGGTCTGCGACACGATCACTTTGTAGAGCATTGGCAGCAGGGAGGAGTAACTTATGGCTGAATCTTCCACCAAAACGATGACCCTTACATTGGCTTTTTTTGTATCGCGGGCGACATTCATTTTGTCTTCCCAACTCTTAATCATTGCCAAAAGGAGGTCGGTATTTCCTATCCAGATAAAAATTTTATCGATGATATTACGATCTAAATACCGAGGGTCGGTCAGAATGTTCTGTCTTCCATGTGAAAGGAGAAACACAGGGAGTTTGGGAAAATTTTTCTTTATTTCGCAACAGAAAATATAAGGGTCGACATCTTCAATGTTAGGCATCGTGATGACCAGATCGAATTGTTTTTGAGAAAGCAGTTTGAAGGCCTCCAGGGCGGTTGAGACCCAGGTGAGCCGCGGTGGACGGGTCAGGTTCAGCCCACGATATTCATGAATGATCCTTTCAGCAAGCCGCCCATCTTCTTCCATGATAAATGCATCGTATGGACTTGAGACAAGGAGAATCTCACTGATCCGTTTTTTCATCAGTTCATAAAAAACCTTAAAGGAAGTATCTGTACCACCTGGATAAGTCATATTTTCCATATTGACCAATTTT
>CAZSON010000265.1:0-4022 GCA_964608375.1 uncultured Desulfobacter sp.
AAAATGGTCATTTAGAGAGCAATATGGACTTTTTACGAGTTCATCAATTTTAATTAGCCATATATTTTTTTTAGAGTTCACCTATAAACAATATGTATTATAATCAACGAACAGTTGCAAAGCCTGTCTTTTGTTCCGGTGTCGGTGTTCACTCCGGCAAAAAGGTAAATTTGACCATCAAACCGGCCCCTCTAAACCATGGCATCAAATTTAGGCGAACGGACCTTCCGCATATTGCAACTATATCGGCTCGTTTTAATATGGTGGTGGATACCAGCCTTGCCACTGTCATTGGATATGACGGATTTATCGTCTCAACAATAGAACATCTCATGGCTTGTTTTTCAGGCCTTTCAATCGACAATGCCCTGGTGGAGGTTGATGCCTATGAGGTGCCGATAATGGACGGAAGCGCCGGACCTTTTACTTCAGCAATTTTAAAGGCCGGGATTACTGAGCAAATCGGGCCAAAATATTTTTTTGTCGTAAAAAAACCGGTTGAAATAAAAGAAGGTGATAAATCAGTCGGCATATACCCCTATTCAACTTTTAAAATCAGCTGTACTATCTCCTTTGATCACCCCTTAATTAAATATCAGTCCTATACAATAACTGTGTCCGACAAGGTGTTTGAAAAAGATATATGCAGCGCCAGAACATTTGGTTTTTTAAATGAGATAGAATACTTAAAATCCTATGGTTTCGCGAAAGGCGGATCCTTAGATAATGCTGTTGTCATCGATAAGGAGGAAATTATAAATAGTGGCGGTTTGCGCTATTCCGATGAGTTCGTGCGCCATAAAATCCTTGACTGCATAGGTGACTTTTCCCTCCTCGGTCTGCCGATTATAGGCCATGTCATCTTGAATAAATCCGGTCATGCTTTCAACCATGCCTTCCTTAAAGAATTCATTAGCCAAAAGGAATCATGGGAGACCCGCGCCATCCAGGATATCAATGACCCCTGCCGAGCTTAATCAAAATAGCTTGCCATTTGAAACGACATTCGGTATGTTTTAGGCAAGGGATAATGCTTACCGGGTTTTAAGTTTTTTCTGAAATACCCAGTCCCATAACTAACAATTATAAACACATCCATATATAAATGACCTCCATATCCCGCAAAACAATAGGTATAATTGTAATTGGACTCCTTTTTTTGTTTCAAAATTTTAGTTTCGCTCAGGACGCAAAGCTTACAAACATCATTGTTACAAATACACGTGATGATCTTCTTCTTTACCTTAATGTCGAAGGCGCATTCAGGGAAAAAATGAAAGATGCGATTTTAAGCGGAGTTCCCACCACTTTTTCGTTTTTTATTGCACTCTATCTGAATCGCAATTTTTGGATCGATAAGAAGATTGCAGATATTACCGTCACCCATACCATAAAATATAACAATATTAAGAAGGAATTTAGTGTCAAAAGATCTTGGGACGATGGCGAGGCCAAATCTACCCAATCGTTCAGGGAAGCACAGAAACTGATGACCGAAATTGACAGCTTGAAAATTCTGCCGCTATACAAGCTGAAAAAAGGCATGCAGTATCAAATTAGGGCAAAGGCCGAACTTAGCAAGCTGACACTTCCTTTCTATCTGCATTATGTCCTATTCTTTGTTTCTCTCTGGGATTTCGAAACCGATTGGTATACAATCGATTTCATCTACTGATCTTAATCGATGGACAGCTGAAATATTGTGACTTTTCAAGGGGGCGGTTGTTTACCCTTAACGATATTGGCGGAGTCGCTTCGTATTTTCAGTGATTGCCACTTTCCTACATTTACCGATGAAAGCTAACAGGCCAAAAAAACCCCCATCTTCTCTTTCGCAAAAGGAGCGAAGGAAACGAAAGCGCGAAATCATCCTTATTGTGGTCATCGTCGCGCTCGTGGGCCTTCTCACTTTTGCTGAAACCAAAATCATCCGGTTTGGATCAGACTTTCCGATTTCAAATACAACGTTGATGTTTATTCTGATCAACATCAACCTGCTGCTGCTCCTTTTATTGATTTTTCTTGTCTTGAGAAACCTTGTAAAGCTCCTCTATGATCGAAAACGAAAAGTGATGGGAGCCAGGCTCCGTACGAGACTCGTTATCGCTTTTATTGCACTTACGCTTTTGCCGACAATCGTTCTATTTTTCTTTTCCATTAATTTCATCACCACCAGTATCGAGTTTTGGTTCAATGTCCCCGTTGAACAGGCTCTTGAAAACTCACTTCGCGTAGGAAGAAGTTTATATGACCAGGTTGAGGATAATAACAGTTTTTTTCTTAAAAGAATTGCATACCAGGTAAATTCAAAAAAACTGCTTGCTCCAAAAAAAAGAAAGGCCCTTTCTCACTATATTCAGGTCGTCCAGCGAGCATTTAACCTTGATGCGGTAGAAATTTATTCTATTAATTCAAAACGCCTTGCATTTGCCATTGCGCCGAAATTGGAAAACCAACATTTAAAGGTTGTTTCCACGGACAATCTCCAAAGAGACAAAGGGCCGGACGGATCCATCAGTGTTACCGAAATGATCCCCACTGGAGAATTGATAAGAACCATCGGTATTGTCCCTTTTGGCGCCAAAAAAAAAGATATCGAAGCTTTTGTGGTGTTGACCAATCTGGTCCCGCCGGATCTTTTAAGCAACATGGCATCCATTTCAAAAGGATATGAGGAATATCAGCAGGTAAAGCTTTTAAAACAACCGATTAAGATCACCTATTATATCACGCTCTCTATTGTGGCCTTGCTGGTGATGTTTTGCGCTATTTGGTTTGGCTTTCATCAGGCAAAATCGATTACCATACCGATCATGGAACTGGCCGATGGAACACGGAGGGTTGCGGAGGGGGATCTAGGGTTTAGTATCGGTTCGGCGGCTGATGATGAAATCGGGATTCTGGTTGATTCATTTAACAAAATGACAAACGATCTGCGAGTCGGCAGAGAGCAGCTGGAGTTGTCTGCCCGCATGTTACAACGCCAAAACATCGAGATCGAAGAGAAACGACAATACACGGAAATCGTCCTGAAAAATGTTTCTGCAGGTGTTATTACGCTTGACGCAGACGGTCTTATCACCTCCATCAACACATCCGCTGAAAAGATGCTCAATTTTTCGCCCCAGGAGATCTTAAATAAAAGCTATCAAAACCTTCTTAATGAACAGCATTTAAATCTCGCAAAGGAAATAATGGAAAATCTTATGAGTTCACGGCGAGAAACTGTTGAACTTCCTTTCAGATTGAGCATAGACGGAAGATCCCGGAGTTTTTTGGCACACATCACCGCCTTCAGCGACGAAGCCGGTAAACATATGGGTATCGTCATGGTATTCGATGACCTGACCGAAATAGAAAAGGCCCAACGGATGGCGGCCTGGCGGGAGGTTGCACGTAGAATTGCACATGAAGTGAAAAACCCGTTAACCCCTATAACACTTTCAGCCCAGAGATTGAAGCGAAAATACTCCGATCGGTTGAAGGATGATATATTTGATGAGTGCACTAAAACGATTATTGACCATGTCGATTTAATTCGGAACCTGGTAAACGAGTTTTCTTCCTTTGCCCGCTTCCCCACAGCAAGCCCCCAACCCTGTCATCTGCTTCCGATCATCGAAGAAACTGTCGCACTCTATCGAGAGAGCTATAATAATATTCATTTTGAAATCACCATACCGGATAATCTTCCACGAATGAATCTTGATCGTCAGCAGATCAAGCAGGCTTTGATCAATTTAATCGAAAATGCCATCGCCGCCTTAAAAGAACAGGGCCGCATTTCGATCACATTAACAGATGATCCGATTTTAAAGTTGATCCGGATCGAAATTGCAGATAACGGGCCCGGTATTCCCGACGAGGATAAGACCCGTCTTTTTGAACCGAATTTTTCGACGAAAAAATCGGGCATGGGATTAGGCCTTACAATAGTGAATACAATCGTGGATGATCATGGTGGTCGCATCCGCGCTCAGGACAACCAGCCCCGGGGGGCTAAATTTGTAATCGAACTGCCG
>CAZSON010000266.1:0-4017 GCA_964608375.1 uncultured Desulfobacter sp.
TTATGTTTTTTTGACTTCAACGCTCTTTTTAATGCATAGATAAAAAGGAGGTAAAAAATGAAATTTTTAAAATATGCACTATCGATAATGGTTACAGCAGCACTAATTGTTTCAGTCCCGATCGGTTCTACTAGCGCTAAAACCTACAAAATTACTGTGGCGGCCGGTCATCCACCGATTTTTCTATGGGTAACCCTGTGTCGTGACTTTTTTATCCCGGAAGTGAATAAGCGGCTTGCTTCAGCCGGCCATAAAATTGAGTGGAACCAGGCATACGGCGGTACGGTGGCCAAAATTGGTGGTGTGCTTGAAGCGATTGAGGAAGGGATTGCCGACATGGGTTTTGTCGGTTCGATTTTTGAAGCGCCCAAGATGCCGCTTCACAACGTCACCTACATGACGCCTTTTGGAACCGACAACATCTTTTATGTGGTCGACACCATGGCGGAGTTGCAGAAAAAAATACCACAGCTCGCTCAAGAATGGACCCGGCATAATCAAATTTATCTCGGCGGCGCCGCCCTCGATACCTATGGCATTCTCACCAGTTTTCCGGTGAATACGGTCGATGACGTCAACGGCCACAAAATTGCCGCACCCGGTCCCTCGGCAAACTGGTTGAAAGGCACCGGAGGGGTTCCGGTGGCATCCAATCTGAACGAGTATTACAATGGTATTAAAACCGGTGTGTTTGAGGGAACTTTGACCTTCATGACCGCAGCATCTGCCATTAAGGTCTATGAAGTGGCCCCCTACATAAACATGGTGAACTTTGGATCTCAGTTTGCCGGTGGATTAAGTATTAACAAGGACATTTTTGAATCATTTCCTCAGGAAGTAAAGAACGTGTTTACCGAAGTCGGTCACGCATATACCAAAAAGCTGGCTGAAGCCCAGACTGCAAGAGCCAGTAAAGCCATCGCTATGATGCAGAAAGGGGGTGCGAAGCTGATAAATATGTCCGATGAAGAGCGTACACGCTGGGCCGAAAAATTGCCCAATGTTCCGATGGCGTGGGTGAAATCAATGGAGAGTAAGGGCTTACCGGGCAAGGCAATGTTGAAAGGTTTTTTGGATGGGCTGCGGACCCGTGGGGTAAAACTGGTTCGAAACTGGGATCAATAAGACGTGAAGGGTGAATTGCACAACATTTCGGCGGCACCGGCATTTCGTCGGTTACGCCGATTTTCTTTTGAAGCTGTTATTTCGGTCATGAACGGTATCGGCACTGCCTGGGTTTTTGTGCTCCTGGTGATCATCAATCTCGATATCGGTGGTAGGTCTATTTTTAACCATCCGATTCGCGGTGTGCCTGAAATAGTTTCCATGTCGATTGTTGCCTGTGTATTTTTACAAATCGCCCATACACTCAAAGTGGGCCGCTTGACTCGATCGGATATTTTGATGAACTGGCTGAAAATAAAATATCCCCGGGTTCAACAAGCCCTTGAAGGCGTGTACTATTTTATTGGCGCGTCATTGATGGGCATTTTGTTTAAGGCAAGTGTCCCGCTGTTAACCAATGCGTGGCATATCGACGAATATGTCGGTGCTGAAGGAGATTTTATGGCCCCTGTCTGGCCGGTTAAAATGATCATTCTGATCGGCTGCGCCGCCGGTGCGATCCAGTTTTTGATAATGTCGTTTGAAAACTTTCGAAAACTCTTTGCTTTGCGCCCCTCGTTTCCAAAAGATGGATCATGACTGACATCCAGATAGGATTTTTATCCATATTCGGTATTCTGTTTTTGATCTATGCCGGAATGCATGTGGCTGTCGCCCTGACGCTTTTATCATTTTTAGGGGTGGGGTTGATTAAGGGGAACTGGGGCATTGCCGGCAAACTGCTGGCCCTCGCAGCATCCGATAGCATTTCCGGTTATATATTCGGTGTTGTTCCGTTGTTTGTACTAATGGGCATGTTGATATCGGTTTCAGGAATAGGCAAGGATACCTTTGATGTTGCCAACCGGCTGTTTAAGGGGGTTCGCGGCGGGCTGGGTATTTCCACGGTTGTTGCCAATGCTATTTTTGCTGCGGTCACAGGAATATCCATTGCATCAGCAGCCGTTTTTACAAAGGTGGCTGTCCCTGAAATGATCCGCCTCGGGCACAAACCCCGCTTTGCCGTCGGGGTGGTGACCGGCTCTTCGGTTCTGGGCATGTTGATACCCCCGAGCCTCCTGCTGATATTGTTCGGGGTTCTGACCGAGACATCCATTGGCGATCTGTTTAAAGCCGGTATCATGCCCGGAATCCTGTTATCCGTGGCTTACAGTCTGGCCATTCTTTTCATGGCTTATCGATTACCCGATTATGTAGGTATCGTCAAAGACAGATCAGAAAATGAACTGAAAAGCCACATGACCGTCATCCAGGCCATATGGAAGTTGACTCCTATTGTTCTGCTTATTGCGCTTGTGCTTGGCGGCATCTACGCAGGTTGGTTCACACCGACGGAATCAGGAGCGGTTGGCGCCCTGGGTGCTTTATTCCTTGCGCTGGGTAAGCGACAGTTGAGCCGGAACAAACTGTGGCAGGTTCTGACTGAAACCGGACACGTTACCGTCTCTATTCTTTTTTTACTTGTCGCAGCCAATATATATGGTCGTATGCTGGCATTATCCGGAATTACCGGATATGTCGGAAGCTGGATCAACTCGTCCGGCATGGGTATGTATGCCATCCTTACAATCTATTTGGTGATCATTTTGCTCATGGGAACTATTCTCGATTCATCATCCATCATGATGATTATCGTACCGTTGATTTATCCGATCATGCATCCCCTGGGCATCAATTTTGTTTGGTTCGGACTTGTTACCGTTATCGCCATTGAAGTAGGGTTGATCACCCCGCCGCTGGGAATCGCTGCCTTTGTGGTGAAATCAACCCTGGATGATCAGAGCATCACCTTAAACGACGTATTCGCAGGATCGTTTCCCTATGTGTTTATAATGATTTTGATCCTGGTACTGGTCGTGATTTTCCCGCAGATCAGTCTGGTATTGGTCCGGTAGTTTCGTCCGGGCGAAGAACCGCACAGGGATTGCTCCCGGTCAAAAAAACCGTTTTGTTTTGTACTTTAAAGCAAGAAAAATGTATAATCGATATTTTTAGATGAAAGGAGAAAAAAGTTATGGAGAAATTTATTGTAACAGCCGCACTCAGCGGTGCGATACACACACCGTCCATGTCACCGCACTTACCGATCACACCGGATGAGATTGCCGATGAATCACGCCGTGCCTATGAAGCTGGAGCGGCGGTGGTCCACGTTCATGCGCGTAATCCGGAAAATGGGCAGCCTTCGGCGGACAGCAGTCTGTTCGGTGAAATACTCAACAAGATTAAAAGCTGCTGCGGTGCGATTATCTGCACAACGACCGGGGGTGGCTTCGGCATGACAGTCGAAGAGCGTGTTCGGGTGGTTAAGACATACAGTCCGGAACTTGCATCCCTTAACGCCGGTTCGCTAAACTTTGCGCTGCATCACGTTTTATCCAAAATCAAAACATTCAAATACGACTGGGAAGAAGAATATCTCGCCTCGACCGAAAATGTTATTTTCCCAAACACGTTTAAAACTCTACACGAATTTACTTTATTCTTTAACGAAGAAAACACTAAACCGGAATTTGAAATATATGACGCCGGGATGTTGAACAATGTTGCATTTTTGCTCCAAAACGAAACGATCAAAAAACCGGTTTACCTGCAGTTTGTTTTGGGAATTCTGGGGGGCATGCAGGCAACCGTGAACAACCTGGTGTTTTTGTATAACTCCGCCCGGGAGATCATAGGAACGGATTTTGTATGGTCGGTCTGTGCGGCCGGAAAAAATCAATTCAAGATGTGCAATGCCGCCCTCCTGATGGACGGATTTACCCGGGTCGGGCTGGAAGATAACCTCTATCTTGAAAAAGGAAGATTAGCGAAAAGCAGTGGCGAACAGGTGGAAAAGATTATTCGTATCGGCAGGGAACTCGGTCTCGAACCGGCCACCCCGGAAGAGGC
>CAZSON010000267.1:0-4016 GCA_964608375.1 uncultured Desulfobacter sp.
TTAAGATTGTGTTTCTGTTTTGATATTCCCATACCGGAACCGGGGTAGAAAGGAAAGGAACTTTTAGTGATGGACTGGAAAAAAACAACCTGTGTATTATGCGCTAATCTCTGCGGCCTCGAAGTGCGGGTCGAGGACAATCGTATAGTGAAAGTTCGTGGCGATAAGGATAACCCCCTAAGTGAGGGGTATGTCTGCCGCAAAGGATTGAACATCATTTATCATCAGCACCATGCCGATCGGATCAAACATCCATTAAAGAGGGTTGGAGAGACTTTTGAAAGAATATCCTGGGAGCAGGCTCTAGACGAAACAGCTGAAAAACTCACCACCATTGTGAACGATCACGGACCGCGTTCTTTGGCCTTGATGGGGGGCGGTACAATCAGCTGCGGATCGCAGGGATTTTTTGCCATTAACGTGCTTCGTGGCCTGGGTTCGCAATACTACTACAATGCACTTGCGCAGGAGTTGACCGGCAGGTTTTGGGCGGATGGAAAAACCTATGGAAACCAATCCCTTCATGCCGTCCCCCATCTCGATGAAACCGATATGCTGCTGGCGGTGGGGTGGAACCCGATGATGAGCCATCATACGCCACAGGGACGCCGTGTGCTCACCAAATTTAGCAAGGATCCAGATAGACTGCTTGTGGTCATCGACCCGCGCATTTCGGAAACAGCCAAAATTGCTGATATCCATCTACCTATCAAACCAGGTACGGATGCCCTTTTGTATCGTGCCATGATTTTCATTATCCTTAATGAAGGATGGCACGATCAGGACTACATTGACAAGCACGTAAGCGGTTTTGATTCGATCCGCTCCTGGTTCATCGATTTTGACGCAAAGGCAGCCATAGAGGTTTGTGAACTGGATTATCACAAGGTGAGAGAAGTCTGTCATCTGTTTTCGACGCGAAAATCCTGCCATCACAGCGATCTAGGTGTTCTCATGAACCGCCACAGCACACTCATCTCTTATCTAGAAACTGTTCTCAGGGCGATCTGTGGAAGGATAGGGGTTGAAGGTGGAAATATCTTTCCAGTTGGTTTGCATACTGGAAACGGTGGGCGGAAGGAAAGCCCGGATGAACGGGAAGCCCGATCCTGGCGCACTGTTGTTACGGATTATCCGGTTATAACCAATATTTACCCTCCGAATGCGATGCCCGAGGAGATTATGGCTGACCATCCGGACAGACTTCGCGCCGTACTGGTGAGCGGCTCCAACCCATTGAGGTCTTTTGCCGACACTTCGGCTTATGAGGAGGCTTTCAAAAGACTGGATCTTCTGGTGACCGTTGAGATCGCCATGACCGAGACGGCGGCGCTTTCCAATTATGTGCTGCCCGCCTTATCGGCCTACGAATCGTGGGACGGAAATTTTTTCCTTGGCAATGGTTTTCCGAAAACTTTTTTGCAGATACGCCAACCGGTGGTGGAGCCGGAAGGAGAGCAGATCGAGGCCGGTGAGATATTCCTGCGGCTGGCCGATCGTCTGGGATTAATTCCTGAAATTTCAGATACACTTTATGAGGCGGCCGAAAGTGGTGACCGGGTCAAATTTGGTGTGGCTCTGATTAAATATTTAAAGTCCAACCCAAAAGCGGGCAAGAAAATGCCATACATCCTTTCCAAAACGCTTGGGAAAAAAATGGGCTCAGGTCAACTGGCCTCGCTTTGGGGGCTTTTACAGAACCTGCCGCCTCAAGCCCATGAAAGGGCTGCGCGGGCAGGGTTTACTCCAGGTCCGAGTCTTGGGGAAGAGATCTTTCAGGCACTCATGAGACATCCCGAAGGCATTTGGGTTGGGGAAGCAGATGCAAAAAAATGGGATCATTTCCAAGCCCTTGCCACCGAAGACGGCCGAATCAACCTGGATGTGCCCGAAATGAGAGATTGGATTCAAGAGATTGATCCGGCTGTGGAGTCAGAAAAACTCAAAAAAGACAGGGAAGTGTACCCGTTTATCATGTCGTCCGGCAGGCACATGGATTACAACGCCAATACTCAGATGCGGGATCCTGCCTGGAACAAAGGGAAACGGGCATGCACAGCGATCATGCACCCTGGGGATGCAGAGGCATTCGGTTTCGAAGACCAACAGATGGTAAAGGTAACGACCGAGGCAGGTGAAGAGATCGTTGAACTCGAAGTGACAAATTCAACCCGACAGGGCTATATCATGATACCGCATGGGTTTGGTCTTGTGTTTCAGGGGAAAACCTATGGGGCCAACGCGAATCGATTGGCCAAGAACACGCACCGTGATCGGATTGCGGGAACACCTTTGCACCGATATATTCCATGCAGGGTCGAGGCGGTCTAAATACTACCCCATCTTCTGCGTTGCCAAGGGTTCGCGGTAAATGACTACAGCTTCACCATTGGACGTCTTGAAGCTGGGGCACCCTCGACTTTCTCTCAATTAGGGTACTACCTCCCGGGAAGAATAATACGGGACTCCGGCTCTTGAATCTTTGACTTTTCCTCTTCACGAAGTTTTTTTGCCTCCTCAATCAACTGATCCATGGCCGCTTCCATCGCTTCAGGGAATCTTTTAATCGCCTGCTGGATTTCTTTAGCCTGAATTATAGCCTGAAGCGGCACCGGTCCGTTCGGGGACATAAGGGATGTCTGGCCCATAAAAATCGTTTTGCGGCTTTTATCTTCTGACCCGTTGAGATTAACCGGCGTCAGACGCCGGATTGTGCCGACCTTCAGATCGGTAAAAGATTCCTCGCGGTAAAGGCTACTTTTGTCAAAATTAAAATTAATCGAATTCTCCTGTTCCTCAGCCATATTTGGCTCCTTTTTTGCAACATACCGTTTTAAGGGTTAATCTGCTCTTCATCAACCTGACACTGAAAGCGGCATCAGCGTCTTGCCTCTTTTCTGCGCGGTTTCCTGCATTAAATCGCGGCCACTTGCAGGCGGCTCAAAACGGCTTTCTTCAGGCTTCAAAACAAGCGACATGGCTTCGCTGGGACAGGTTGTGACACAGAGTCCGCACCCAATGCAACGGTCGGTGTTAATTTGAGCGATATCGTTTTCGTTTATGCTTACCGCTTCCATCTGACATCTACCGACGCAAGTTTCGCAACCGGTGCAGATTTCGGGATCTACCGAAGCCCAATAATTGTTCACCACCATTTCAGACGGCTTGGGTTGAATTTTCAGCGCCCTTAGGATACCGCAACAGTCCCCGCAGCAATTGCACATGCCGCCTGGATTAATTGAATTTGCGGGCTGGCAAACAAGACCGGCCTCTTCGCATTTATCGATGACCGATAGTGCTTCATCTTGCGTTATCTTCCTAGCGAGTTTGTTTTCAACGTAATATTCGGCATGGGACCCGAACATAAAACAAACTTCCCTAGGGTTGTCGCAATCTTCGCCTAACAACCCTTTTTGTTTCCGGCAGATGCAGTCCGCCAAAGCTATGTTGTCCTTTGATTTGATGATTTCTCTCGCATCCCGGTACGGGGCGATGTTCGATCCAATATCGACCGATTTATGAACCGGCACGGTTCTGAGCGGTAGACGAACATTTGAAAGATTTTTTGCCAAAGCCTCATTAAAATAAGCTTCAAATATCTCGGCAAATTCCTTGTCCATCCGGCCCACTTGAAACTCATAGGAGCCGACAACAAAGGGGACAGCTGCATATTTAATCTTATCATCCATTCTTTTCCTGAAAATAAGTCCTTTTCGAGCCATATTTTCGATGGTTTCTGCTGTTTTTTTTACGTCCCGACCGGTCCGTTTTGCAACTGAAGCGGATTCTTCAAGTAATAAGCTCATATCAAGGTATATACTTGCTTCGTTTTCCGTAAAAAGTTTTCTTAGTATTTTCAGTTCAATTCCCGATTGCGTTGTGGGAAATCCTACGGAATACTGGTCCAGCTGCGAACGAAGTCTTTGGTAAACTTTATCCCCCATTTTGCATCTCCTTATCATTAAAGGTTAATATGTATCCGTTTCTCTATAACTCAAAACAGATCTGTTTGCAAT
>CAZSON010000268.1:0-4003 GCA_964608375.1 uncultured Desulfobacter sp.
TTTTTATTTTGCTCGTTTTCTGTAGAACGCAACCTTCCGCTTGTATTTTGAATTCCGTGGATCGAGATCTAACAGCTGCTGATAGATTTTTAAATTCTTTAATACCTCCGATACAGGTATTTTTCTTACGATTTGGTCGAGATGAGAAATGGTTTGCTCTCGAATTTGATGGACATTCTTATATTTTTTTAGATTATGTTTTTTAAACCAATGCAGTTTCTTTATAACCTGGTTGTAATTGTTCGTTTCATAAAAGTTGACCAATCGTTGGTAATGATGATTAATAGTTTTGTTAAAATCCGTCTGGTTTTTTTCTTTTGTCGTTTTTTGGATTCTGTAATACCGTTTCTCTTCTTTGCTGCTGAAAGTATTTTTAACGAAGTGTATTGTATAACCGAAGATAAAAACTGCCGCAAGAACAGTTAAAATATTTCTAAGCCAGATTAGTCGCCATTCAATTAAACGCCCACAGTAGGGGCATCGTATTCCGCTCAAAACAAACTTTCGGCCACATTTTTTGCAGTACTTTATGGCCAAATACAACTCTCTACCCTCCGCTGGTTTTAATAGAAATGGTTCCTCCCTAAAAAGTTTTTAAAATACTACCGAGAATCCCAGGATTGTTGATAATTTTCTATTTTTAGAAACAAACTCATTTCTTATGGTTGGCAATAAAATCTTAGCAATAGATTTTGAAACCCATATGGCATAAGAGGATATCGTTGATCCTCTGAGCGATTTTATCTCGTTAGATTATCTCCTTATTATATTTTTGTCGATACGTAAAATTGTGTAGTTTCTAATAGGCTTCATTGTATATCCTACAATGGCGATTGCACCCGGCTGCCCAAATATGGAAATACAATGAAGCCTCCTGATACAAAATGCAGGCTATCAAAAAGGGTGTTTCACACAAAAACGACAGAAAATGGGAAATAATAGGGGAACAGTTTGAGAGATTTCCGATGGTCAGACCTTAATTGAGCGTCAGATTTCATCTTCAGCGGTAATGTCACCTGTCGGTTGGGCGACATGTGTTGGCGGGGTGAGAATCTCTGCCTTAGGCCTTTCAGGCCCCACTATATCAACAAGCATTTCCAACACCCATAAGATAAGCGTTATCTTTTCTTCATCTAATTCTTGTAACTGTTCAAGGAAACGCTTCTGAAGTGGCTCAGGGGCTTTTTGAATAAATCGGGTCCCTTCGTGGGTAATCTCAACATGGACTTGGCGTCGATCTTGGCTGATACGAGTTCGTTTCACCAGATCTTGCTTCTCTAAGCGATCTACGATCCCGGTGACGGTGCTGTTGTTTAAAAAAACGATTTTTGTGAGCGCCCCTATGGAAATGGGTCCATGATCATACACCTCCTGAAGGCAAAGAAGTTGGGGAACGGTTATTTTATAATTTTCCTGTATATGTTTCGAGTGTTTAGACAGTTCCTGAATGATTTGCCGCAACCGCATCATAATTTGCATACCGACCTGATCAGGCATAATTGTTGTTCCTTTTGGACAATCTTTAAGTTTTCCCCATTCATAGCCCCGCTGACAGGCCACATTTTCTGGATCTGACCCGGCATATAGAAGTCGAAAGTTTATTTAGCGTGTTTTCCTATAAAAATCAAACGATAAAAGATTTTTGTGTTTACCCTTTTTGCCGTGATGAAAATAATGCTTGACAGCATGATTCAATTTGGCTAAATAATATTTTCAATTGAAAATATTATTATTCTTAATATTTTATAATTGATGTTTTGTTTTAAAAATATTCAAATATATAATATATATAGAGGTGTATGCCATATGAGTGGGTTGGTTACAGTTTATAATAAACAGGGGGTCATGGAAAATCCGGAAATCAACCTTGATTTTGAAAACATGTTTCGTTTGATCCAGCATCGCGGTCCTGATCTATATGGCAAGCTGAAAAATGAAAAAATCCTTATGGCGCAAAATTATCTAAAGGGAGATGTTTTTCTGCGAGAGCAAGACATAAAGGTAGGTCAGGGCTGGAAGGTTCCGGTTGTCGGTTCGAATTCGCATCATCTGTGGATATGCTATGACGGCCAAGTGGGAAATTATAAGGAATTATGCCACCATTTTTCAATTTCTGAAGGCTATTTTCAAGAAGAGCGCTTATTTTTACAGCTATACACTGAATATGGAACCCGCATGTTCGAATTTATTGATGATGCCATTTTTGCTTTCATTATCTTTGATGGAAAAAATATTTTTAGTGCAAGAGATCTTCTGGGTATCAAGACCCTGTTTTATGGAAACAAAAACGGTACCTTATACTTTGCTTCAGAGCTCAAATGCCTCGCGCAAGTTACCGATTATTTTTATGAATTTCCGCCGGGACATTTTATGGATACGAATGGTCAAATTAAACGCTTTGCTGAGTTGCCCAGGCGCCCCTCCAGGATCCTGAAGGCCAAACCGGAAGAAATGACGCAAACAATTCAGGACATTATTTCTCGAAGCTTTGCAAACCGCGTCAATTGTAAAGCGCAAACGGGAACTCTCCTCAGTGGTGGAATAGACAGCAGTGTCATTGCTTGGTTGGCGAGTGAAGCGTTACAGAACAAACCCGGTTCCGATAAAAAATTTCAAACATTTGCCGTAGGAGTGAAAGAAAGCGAAGATATCAAACAAGCGCGATTAGTCGCAAGTCATATCAATTCCGAGCATCATGAACTAATCGTGGGTCTTGATGAACTACTTGATGCCTTACCGCATGTAATCTGGCATTTGGAATCATTTGATCCCTCTTTGGTGCGCAGCGCCATATCGAATTACCTGATTTCTAAATATGCCAAGGAAAAAGGCATCGAAGTAATACTCTCAGGAGAAGGCGGTGACGAGCTTTTTTGTGGGTATCGGTATCTAAAAGACTTTTCCACTCAGCAATTGTTTGGGCGCCAAATGGAATGCCTAGGATTTTTACACAATAATGCTTCTTTGCGTCTTGACCGGATGAATCTTTGCCATTCCATCAAAGTTGTGGCGCCCCTGATTTCCGGTGAATTGCTGCAATACGCACTTAAAATTCCGATCGAATATAAGCTAAAGCCCAAAGGAAGAGAAAAAATTGAGAAGTGGATTTTTCGTAAAGCTTTTGAGAAAGTCTTACCTTCCGAAATCGTCTGGCGCACAAAGCAGGAATTCTCACAGGGATCAGGATCCGCGAACGTGCTAACGGATTATTTTGAAAAGATGGTAAAAGACGATGAACTACAGATATTCAGAGCCGAGAATCCAATGGTTAGAAGCAAAGAGGAGTTGTATTATTTCCGAATCTTTACAGCGCATTTTGGCGGTGGTCGGGCCGTCGATACTGTCGGGCAGTGGATAAGTTTATAATGCTCATTCGTAAGGAGGCCATTATGTTTGAAAACACAGAAAAGGATCTTTTCAACGATTTTGAAGTTGTCTTACTATGCAAGGACAGGATTGAAAAGATAATTCAAGGGATAGTTAGAGATAAAAAGCTGACCCCTGAAAATGGAAGGAACTTGAGGGCTGAACTACTTAAAACTGGTAAACTTGAAGGGAAAATGAAGCTCGAAACTGAACTGACTGAGCTTTTAAATAGACTACCTGAAGTTCAGAGATTGAGAATCAAAGCGGCGTTTAAAGAAAGAGTGCAGGATTTGAGGGAGGTCTCCGAAGAAGACCGCTTGAAGTTGGTAGAAACGATGAAAGCGTTGATTACCACGGACGTTAAAAAACTAGTAGATATACTTTTTACACTTAAGCCACAAAAAGAATATTTCAATAGATCTGCACTTGAGAGGGATATCCGCAAGATTACCACACTGTTTTCAAGTTATCCAGTAAAGCAGAAACATCTCGGGCGTGTGCTCTTAGATTTGCTCGCGACTTTGCGCGCATATCGTGTTCAGTTGCCCGAAAATACAAAGAAGATGATCAACACTCTGATAACTTTCAGTGGTTCGGCCAGAATACTTTGCCCTGAGCTCTGCATTCAAGATTAGAC
>CAZSON010000269.1:0-3995 GCA_964608375.1 uncultured Desulfobacter sp.
GGGTACGACCCAGATATGTCTGAACAGGATCGCCGATCAGATTTTAAGATAAGCCAAATGGCGGTAAACTGTTCTATTATTCATACGGAAATAAGAGCAAATAGGATGTCCCCCTTTATTCCTGAAACCACATGTATTGTGCCGCAGTTTTTCTTGACATACAAGGCTGATTCCACTATATTTCTTTCCGAAAAACCAATGTCTTATCTATCAAAACGATGGGTGAACTGATGGCAAAAGCCATCGGGTAAGCATTCATCCGTTAAACCGAAAACAACGTGCAAGTTATTCCCGATTTAATAAGGCAAAATGGATGTCCATAAACAATCTCGCTTTATCGCCATCTTAGCCCTGCTGCTACCCTTTTATACCGGGAATGTGATTCATTCTGGCGGACCTGCTTTTGCGGCCGAGAAGCTCTCCGGGTCGGAGATCATCCTGGTTCTCAATACGTATGATCGTTTTATCGAACTGATGATGCGCCAGGCCGGCGATAGTCAGAATAAGGCAAAGGGAAAAGAAGATTTTTCCTCGTTATACGCGAAGGTAATGGCCGGTCTGAATCAGGCTGAAGTCCAGGCCTGCATTGAAAACGGTATTACCAGAGATCGCTATCAATCGAACTTCCACCGTATTTTCATGGTCAAAACCTACCTCGAATATAAGGATGTCCGGGATAAATTAACCGATGAGATCAAAAAGAAAACCTCAATGACCGCAGCGGATTTAGATCGAGAAGCGGAAAGGAGTTACCGGGAAATGGAGGGTTGGTATCACCGTGTGGGTGGTGATACCTCTTTTGAAGATGTCAAAAAAAAGCGCGATGAAAACCTGAAACAATATTTAGATTCAGTTGCCGAGCAAAATCGTAAAATAGACGAATACAATCACAACTTACCTCCGGATCCAAAAATTGCAAAGATCGAAAAAGAAATCAGAAAAAAACAGGCGCAACTGGCCGACTCGAGGCTTGCGCCCTTTTATGATGATATTAAACGTGATATTGCGCAACTGAAAAAATTGGCAGACAGAATGGTGCTCAAGAATAAGCATCGCAGAAAAAGTACAAAGAAACCGGATCCCCTGATGCTAAAAAAAATCAATGAGCCGGTGAAGTCCTATTATGCACGCCGGAAAAACGATTATTATACGACGTTGATGCAGGGTGTCCGGGATAAAAAGGCTTCCGGCCAATGGCGCCAAACAGTGGAAGACAGCAATCAGAAAAAGGTTTTGGAGTTACGCGCGACCCTCAGGCGGCTGGATGCGCTACTGGCGGACTCACGTCTTCAGCAGGCCGCCACAGACGCTGATATTGTAAACCAAATTGTTGACCGGTTGAGACTTATGGGGCTTTCCCCCTTGCCGTGGCAGAATATTCCCAAGTTCCCCTGAACCTTTTTACAATTGACTGAAATAACATAGTTTTTAACGACACCTTCTTTATGCCGCCACATGGAATGCTGGGCACGCAGAGAAGCAATAGCGCTATCTTGGAAGAGTGGATTGCTATAAATGAAACGAATGCATCATTGTTATTGAGCACGCTGAAAAAATGCATGTGTCGGATTTACACGAATCTTTTGATAAATGCACCTTTTGGTTAATTTATTTAATGCTTATACTTTCAATAAGATAATTCAAAACTGGAGCAAGAGGTAAGTATTAATTGGAGGTTAATCATGCAAATATATTCCAAGTTCAAATTGGCGGCAATTCAGGCCGCACCTGTGTTTTTCGATCGTAAGGCCTCCACGGAAAAGGCTTGTCGGCTGATCCAAGAAGCGGGCGCGCAAGGCGCATCGATTGCGGCTTTTAGTGAGACATGGCTTCCCGGTTATCCATTTTTCATCTGGGGTTCAAGCACCGATGCTCAGCTTCCGTGGAAGGCAGCAGCAGAATACCTTGCAAACGCGGTTGAGATTCCAAGCCCAACGACCGATCAATTATGCGAAGCGGCTCGCAAGGCAAATATAGATGTCGTTATCGGTGTTGTTGAACGCGATTCCCGCACGCATGGTACCGCTTACTGTACACTGCTGTTTCTCGGCAACGATGGACGTATTTTGGGTCGGCACCGCAAGCTCAAACCCACCCACAAGGAACGTGCCGTTTGGGGGGAGGGCGACGGCGCCAGTCTAACTGTTTACGAGCGACCCTATGGGAGGATCAGCGGTCTCAATTGCTGGGAACATAATATGGTTCTTCCCGGTTACGTGTTGATGTCTCAGGGAACCCAGATCCACATCGCCGCCTGGCCGGGGTCGGAAAGGAAAGCCCCGCCTGCACCCAACCCTATATGGGCACGTCAGCTGCTGTTGTCCAGGGCGTTCGCTTCCCAAGCTGCTGCTTATGTGATCCTAGCAGGAGGGTTACTCTCCGCCGAAGATATTCCCGAGGCATATCAGGAGTTGGCATCAACGCATTCGGGCGATAGCTGCATCATCGATCCAAGGGGCGAGGTGATAGCAGGTCCAGCCAAAGGCGAAGCTATCCTCATAGCAGACGCTTCCATGGAGGAGATCTTTGCAGCGAAATCCGCATGCGATGTGGCCGGACACTATTCGCGACCTGACATTTTTCAACTGCACGTCAATCAAACTCCGTATCACCGGGTTGTTGAAACGCCCGGGCCTGATTATGTTGCTCTTGAAAATGACAATGGACAAAAAACTTGATCTGACGGTATCCATCTGTGAAACAGGAGGGAAATACTTTAATCTTGCTGTCACGTGTAAAATGAAAATATATTTATTTTCTTTAAAATCAATAAGCTACCCATTGATATATGATTGAATTGGAGGAAAAGAAAATATGAACAATGGAAATAAAATCAAAAAATTTTTTTTACCGGTATGCGCTCTGATTTGCATACTGCTGATTTTCCCATGGCAGGTTGGTGCTTGCGGGTGGGCGGGAGATGCTGAATCCGATGAAGATGATGAGACGATCTGGATAGGCGCAGACGGCAAACCGATAGCTGAAAATAATCTTTTAGACAACCCTGAGTTTCAGACGGAAATCGGGAACCGCTACCGGATTGGGCACGGGAGCTTACGGAATTATGAAGAAGCGATCCGGTGGTATAAGATGGCCGCTTCTGCGGGATTTGCGCCGGCTCAGAATAACCTCGGAAATATGTTTGAACAGGGATTAGGCGTTTCTAAGGACAATGCTCTGGCCGCAAGGTGGTATCTCACAGCCGCGGAGCAGGGAAACGAAAAGGCACAGCATAGCCTTGGTCAAATGTACGAAGAGGGACGAGGCGTTTCACGGGATCTTCAAAAAGCTGCCGAATGGATTCTCAGGTCTGCCGAAGCTGGGCATCATTCCGCAATGGGAGAGATCGCCACCATGTTATGGGAAGGACGGGGGATTCCTAAAGACCGGGTACAAGCTTACAAATGGTGGAAGCTTTCCGCTATGCATGGAGACGATACGAGCGACCAATCTCTTGAGATGGCGAAATTAAAAATGAAACCGGAAAAGATTGATGAAGCCGAAAAAGATTTTGCCGCTGCCTTTATTCCTCCAAAAAAAAGGACCGTCTTGGGCCTCTATCTGACAGCCAAAGCGGCTTTCACCAAATGGAAAAAGAATTCCAATAAATTTAAAATCTTAGATACCAGAACAGTGGGGGAATATATTTTTGTAGGTCATGCGCCTATGGCCTTCAATATCCCTGTACAATTCTTAAGTACAAAAGTCTCTTCACCCAGAGCGGGGCCTGTGATGAATCTCAATAAAAATTTTGTATCCGAGGTCAAAGAGAAATTCAAAGAAACGGAAACCATTTTAGTGATGTGCCGTTCGGGGGTACGAAGCGCAATGGCGGTGAATATGCTGGCTCAATCAGGCTTTAAACGTGTGTATAGTATTCTAAATGGATTTGAAGGTGATAAATTAAAAGCGCGTAAAAATCCGAACAATGGCAAACGGGTCATTAATGGCTGGAGAAATTCTAACGTGCCATGGACTTACGATCTTTATCCTAA
>CAZSON010000270.1:0-3983 GCA_964608375.1 uncultured Desulfobacter sp.
TGGGAAATCACCGACTCAGACGTATTGTGTCACGCTCTGCCGCTTTTTCATATCCACGGCTTGGGTTTTGCACTCCATACCGCTTTGATGGCAGGCTCTGTGGTACTCATGTTCGATGAATTTTCACCGGACCGGGTTTTGTCTGCTCTGGGGGAAAAACACGGCCGGTATATCCCCACGATTTTTATGGCGGTTCCCGCCATGTATGGCAAATTGCTCACCTGTGCTGAAGGTAAAAATCTCGATTTTGAACATATGCGGCTCTGTACATCCGGCTCCGCCCCCTTGCTCCCAAAAGATTTTAAGCGAATAAAAAGCGTGTTTGGCAAAGAACCGGTGGAACGGGAAGGGATGTCGGAAACCGGGATGAATTTTTCTAATCCATTGAAGGGTAAACGAAAGCCCGGGTCAATCGGTTTGCCCCTGCCGGATCTTGAGGTGAAGATTGTGGACCCCGATACTTTTGAGGCCATGCCCCGGGGTCAACAAGGCGAAATCTGGCTAAACGGTCCGGCAATAACGCCGGGTTACTGGCGTAAGCCAAAAGAAACCGCCCTTGCATTTGAAAACGGATGGTTTAGGACCGGGGACATGGGGAGGGTCGATGAGGATGGGTATTACTACCTAACAGATCGCATCAAGCATATCATCATCTCCGGGGGCGAAAATATATCCCCAAAGGAGGTGGAGATAATCATTAACCGGATGGAGGATGTGGCAGAATCGGCCGTGGTCGGTATCCCGGATGAAAAGTGGGGCGAGAAGGTCGTCGCCGCTGTTGTTCTAAAGCGCGGTTCCATGGTTGAATCAGATGATATCAAAAAATTTTGCAAGGATCATCTTCATAGCTGGAAATGTCCCAAAGAGATCGTTTTCCCCAAGGAACTGCCCAAAAACACGATGGGAAAAATACTGAAAGAATCGGTAAAAAAATTGTTTAATTGCTAAACAACTTTGACAATCTCGCAAAAAGTCATTTGCGAATGCCCCAAAATGGTCATTTAGAGAGCACAATGGTCTTTTTGCGAATTCATCAACTTGAATCATGCAACTACCGATTTTCCTTGACAAACAAACTTTTTTTTCGTTACGCTTTCCTCAACCGGTAACCGGGAAACCATTGAAAAATGGAGGAGTTTCCGATGAATCAAAATGAAAATAACCATAGTGTCCGGGACAAAAACAGCTCTGAGAACGGCCTGGAACTGTTAAAGGTTACCCGTGGATCTTTTCGTACACCGATCAGTGGCGCAGGTACAGCTACTGCGCAAATCGACGACCAACTTTTTGATGTTGAAAATATTGCTCCAAGGGGAATCGGAATTCGAGTCGCGCATGCAGACATGTTTTTCGTTAATCAGAAGCTCGATTCAATTCAGCTTATTTTGGAAGGAAATGCTTTTCATTTGAAAGGGAGAGTAGTTCATATTTCTCCGGATGGCGCCGGCAAGTTCCTCTGTGGCATAGAGTTCGTTGACATGGACAGGGAAAGCGAGGAAAAACTTCTTGAATACCTCAAAAAAAGCCGGACCGAATTGTTTTCAAAACAAGAGGAGGATTGATTGGGGGCGATTGTCCGGAGGCTGGAAGTGGCAGATCTGTTTGTGCAGGACAAAAGGAAAGTCAAACGATGGCGGAAAACAAAAAAAATCAAGATGTTTTGAAGGCGATTTTAAGCGACTCGGAAGATAGCTTTGTTCCGGGCTTAGAAGAACTGGAAAAACTTATTCATCGCTGCGTTAAACCGCCTGAAGCAACCGCGGTGACAGAAAAACCAAAGGCAAAGAAAAGGAAAGTCTCCAAAAAGAGAAAAACAACATACTATCTCACCGAAGAGGTTTTTGAAAATCTCGGTGATGCCAAGGAAATAATAAGAAAAATGTTTCCCGACATTCAAAAATCTAAAATTTCTAAGACCAGAATCGTAGATTCTGCTTTAAAAATGATATTGAATGAATTTGAAACCAAAGGGAGCAAAAGCGCATTGGTAAAACAGATAAAAAAGCGTGATCCAAAATCCTAATTCTTGCCCTGGACCACAAACAGGAGGCTTTCTGATGGTTGTTACGTGTCCAAATTGCAAAAAACAGCATGATATAGATGAAAAGCGAATCCCGGTGAACGCTAAAGTCGCTCGCTGTAGAGCCTGCGGGCAACGATTTTCACTAAATTCGTCTGGGAAAACGGCTGCACCTGGCCAAAAACCGGGAAAAACAGTGAGGAAAATCGGTGTTACTCTCAGCAAGGGAGGTGTGGGAAAAACAACAACTGCGGTTAATCTGGCAGCGGGACTCGCCCTTGCAGGAAAAAAAGTGTTACTTGTCGATACCGACACCCAGGGTCAGGATAGTTACATGTTGGGGACAAAGCCGAGAGCAGGCCTGACGGAACTGGTCACGACGGAACTTGCCCCGGAGGAGGTTATCACTTTGGCAAGGGAGCGGTTATGGGTTTTGGCCGGTGGAAAATCGCTTGCCGGGCTTAAACGATTGATCGACAGAAAAGATTTTGGAGGAGAACAAACCCTTTCAGAGGCACTGTCCCCCCTGGAAAATCAATATGACTACATTATTGTTGATACCTCTCCGGGTTGGGATCCGTTGACCGTAAACGTTTTGTTTTATATTGAGGAAATATTAACGCCGGTATCGCTTGAGGTGATGACCCTGCACGGGCTTTTGGAATTTTTAAAAAGTGTTGCGAGTATTCAGAAATATCGAAAGGAACTCTCCCTTCGATATGTCCTCCCGACATTTTTAGATTACAGGGTAAAACATCCAACCGATATCCTGAGCAAGCTTGAAAAGCTATACAGTCGCATGCTGTGCACCCCGATCCGCTATAACGTAAGGCTTTCGGAAGCGCCGGCATATGGTCAGACAATTTATGAATTTGCACCCGGATCACATGGCGCAGAGGACTATCGTGAACTGATACGGAAGGTTGCCGACGATCCTTCCCTTTTCCAATAGACGCTTACCCATCTCATCTTCCAGGCTTTTGGTGATTTACCTATATCACCGATCCTTCGCAAGTATTTTTGTTTTTTTCGGTTGTAAAAACAGATGATACTTTTAATTGTTTTAAAGCCGTAAGGGGAGATCGGTTTAGCGGATAATTGAAATGAAATCAAAAGATAAGGGTTAACCATGCTGGAAGACAAGGCCAGGGCCGGCAAAATTCGAAAGACTTTACGATCGATCTATCCCGAAGTCAAAACACAGCTTCATTACAGAACATCCTTTGAACTTCTTGTTGCGACCATATTATCTGCACAGTGTACGGACAAGCAGGTCAATAGTGTGACCCGTGATTTGTTTCAGAAGTTTAATACACCAAAGGATTTTGCCGAAATGCCGCTGGAAACCCTCGAGCAACTTGTCCGTCCCACCGGTTTTTTTCGCAACAAGGCGAAAAATATAAAGACGTGCGCTCAGGTTCTTGCCGGAAAATACCGTGGAAAGGTCCCTGAAACACTGGAGGAATTGGTAACGCTTCCGGGGGTCGGTCGTAAAACCGCAAATTTAGTACTGGGTGCGGCATTCGGGATACCGGGTATCGTGGTCGATACACACGTAGCACGAATTTCAAAGCGGCTTGGGTTTACGGAAAGTAAAGATCCGGTGAAAATTGAACGCGATTTGATGAAAATTATCCCCAAAAAGGCATGGAGCGATTTTTCCTTGCACCTGGTCTATTTTGGGAGAGAATTTTGCACTGCCAGAAAACCCAGATGTGCCGCCTGCCCTTTGGCTCATCTCTGCCCCTGGCCGGATAAGATCCGCTAATGATTACAAAGAAAGCGTGAATCTACCCTTCCAGAACATGTTTTACCAGGTGACCCAGTTCAGGAAAAATTAGCGCCTTGCACGCAAGTTTACATGCTTTAAGACTTCCCGGCATGCAAAAGAGGATTGTCTTTTCGACCACCCCCGCAGTGGCGCGTGATAACAGGGCGGCCGAATCTATTTCTTCAAAGCTGA
>CAZSON010000271.1:0-3982 GCA_964608375.1 uncultured Desulfobacter sp.
TTTGTTTCCGCCCTTCAAAAAGCGAATATCAATTCATCTTCTTTTGTAGTCATCATCACCCGGGGACATGAACATGATACGGAATGTTTATCGGAAATTCTTCCCCGCAAAACAGCCTATGTCGGGCTTATCGGCAGTCGCCGAAGGGTCGGTTTCGTGCTTGAAATGCTTTCCCGTCAGGGGATTCCATCAGATCGTCTTAAAGATGTTTTTACCCCGATCGGATTACCGATTGGAGCTGAATCACCTGAGGAAATCGCACTTTCAATTACAGCTGAACTCGTCTGTGTTCGTCGCAAAACGGGCGTGCAGGCAAAAAAACTGCGAAGTGTAATCGGCATATAGGGGAAAAAATAATGAACGATGGAGAAATATTTAATCAACTCTTAGGCCTTCGGCAAAAAGGTATCGCCTCATGCCTTGCAACCATTGTCCGGACCGCAGGATCCACCCCAAGGGAGGTTGGCGCCAAAATGCTCATCTGTCTTGACGGGACAACCTATGGCTCAATCGGCGGCGGGTGCGGGGAAAGACAGGTTCAAAGCGCCGCCATACGTTGCCTTCTTAAGGAAAAAAAGCCGGAAATCCTTGACATCGATTTAACCGATGACCTGGGCGTAAAAGGCGGAGATGTCTGTGGTGGCAATCTTACGGTCTTTGTTGAACCGTTTTTTTGATGTATATATTGTAGGCCCTATGGAATCTCGTCCGATTCGCCTGTCGTACAGTTTGCTTCTGTTTTTTTACCCCAGATATACCCGTTCCAATTGATTGCAGATCCGGATCAGAGATTCCAAATTATAAAACGGTAGAAAATGGTCAACAAACGGAAGAGCACATCGCATACCCCGGCAGATCGGTTCATAATCGGGGCTGGCCAAAAGCGGATTCAGCCAGAAGATCTCGCCTGCCTGACGTCGTATAAGCTTCATCGCACGTTCCAGTTGACCCCGATCGCCTCGATCCCAACCGTCACTGACAATAATAAGCACTGTTCGGGAATCCATTTCTTGCCCCAGGTGCCTCAGGTAGAGCTGGGTCAGCGAAGTCCCGATATCAGTACCCCCTGACCAGTTGACAGACAAAGATTGAATATGTTCGATCGCCCTTTGAAAGTCGAATCGCTTCAGATAAGACGTCACATGGGTAAGGAAGGTGCTAAAAACGAATGTCTCGGCTTCATAAAGTGCGCGCTGAAGCCCATACATGAAAACAAAAAAGAAGTGGCCATAAACGTCCATCGAACCACTGATATCGAGCAGCAGATAGATTTTCCCGAGGCGGCGGAGCCTGCGCCTGCGATACCGTAGATCAAGAAGTTCTCCCCCATGACGAAGGGATCGGCGAAAGCTGCTTCTAAAGTCTATTATCCTGCCCTTCCTGGCCATTTTAAAGCGTCTCGCCAGCTTGTATCCAAGCCTGCGGGCAATTCGGAGCACTAGGCGTTCAACCTCTTTTAATTCTCCGGGATCGAGTCTGGAAAAATCTTTGCTTCTGTCCACGATCTCGAGACTTGCCCCAATTCGTTCTGTTTCGGTTTCATCCGATTCACCTCCCTCAAGCACCACAAGCGTTTTTTTACTTTCCGGGGCCTCCACTTCTTCTCCGCACGGCCAATTATGGGATTGATCGGGTCTTTCACCCCAAAAAGATTCAAACAGCTTGTTGAACGGGCCGAGCTCTTCCCGGTTGCTCACCAGGTTGGCCTGTAGAAGAATACGAAACTCCCTTTTATCGCCGATCCGAATCATCGGCAATCCTTTCAGGATGTCATGTACCCTTGCCGGAGTTGCTCTAAAACCTATCTTCTTTAGCTCACGGCTGAAAAGCAAGATTGCTTGTGTAAGATCTCGGCAGGAAAAAACGCTGTTCATCACATTTATCCGCAAAGGGCGGTTTGAAGGAGATCTCCTCTGATCTCGTTGAAAAGGCGGCGATCTTCATTATACTTGAATAAGCACCCTTGAGTTGCCCGAACAGTTTCTTCATCAAGATGGTTTTGATGAAGAACCAAAAGGGCATGCGCCCAATCCAGGGTTTCGGCTACACCCGGACGCTTTAAGAATTCATGGGATCTCACCTCGCCCATAAAACGGCAGATCTGATCTGCCAAACGCTCCTTTATTCCGGGTATTTTCAACTGCAGCACTTTGCGCTCCTTTTCTATGCTCGGGTAATCGATCCAGTGGTAAAGGCAACGTCTTTTGACGGCGTCATGCAGTTCACGGGTTCGATTCGAAGTAATAACCACCAACGGGATATCTATAGCCCTGAGCGTTCCCAACTCAGGAATACTTACCTGGAAATCTGAGAGAAGCTCAAGCAGAAAGGCTTCAAACTCGGCATCCGACCGATCGAGCTCGTCAATCAGAAGCACAACCTGTTCCTTCCTGTTGTCATGTTGGATAGCTTGCAGCAGGGGTCGTTTTATAAGGTAATCTTCGGTGAAAATGTCCTCCCACGTATCACCTTTACAAGCGTCTACCTCTTTGAGCTTGATTCGGAGGAGCTGTTTGGGGTAGTTCCATTCATAGAGCGCAGTATTTGCATCCAACCCTTCGTAACACTGCACCCGGATCAAGTGTCGCCCTAGCCCCTTGGAAAGAACTTTGGCGACTTCGGTTTTACCCACCCCTGCCTCCCCCTCAAGGAAAAGGGGTTTTTTCAGTTTAAGGGCCAGATAGATCACCGTGGCCAGGTCCCGATCACTGACATAGAGCTGGTCCGTTAACAGGTTTTCCAGATCATCAATATTTTCAATCATGAATTCTCCTCGTTTTTTGGTTTTCCTTGAACATTATCCATCTGCTCTAATGATAGGGTTTCATTCATGCTCCCGGTCCGGTATCCCTCTAAATCCAATGTCACATAGGCATATCCAATAGACTTAAATTCGGCGACGATTTTTTTTCTGACATCGTCCATCCTGCATCGTTTCATCTCCTTTAGACCCAACTCAATGCGGGCAATGGTATCATGATGACGAACCCTGAATTCCCGAAACCCCAAATTCCACAGGACGTCTTCCGCCTTTTCGACCTTGAGCAAAGCCGGTCTGCTGATTTTCTTATGGTAGGGAAACCGGCTTGAGAGACAGGCGAATGCGGGTTTATCCCATGTGGAAAGTCCAAGTGTACGGGAAAGTTCGCGGATATCCTGCTTTGTTAAGCCGGCTTCTTCTAAAGGGCTTCGGATTCTGAATTTGCGGGCAGCAATACGGCCGGGCCTGAAATCTCCGGTATCATCGGCGTTGGTTCCGTCAAATACGGACTCAATCCCATGTTCCTTTGCAATGGATATCACTTTTGAGAACAGTTCGGATTTACAGAGGAAGCAGCGGTTCGGTGGATTATCCGAAAAACCGGGAACATCCAATTCTTCAGATTCAATGACAATCTGTTTTCCACCAATCTGTCTCGATAATTCTTTGGATTGCTCTAATTCACGGATCGGATACGTCGAAGATCTGGCAGTTACGGCCAGTGCATTGTCCCCCAGCAAAAGGACACAAACTTTAAACAGGAAGGTACTGTCTACCCCCCCGGAAAAAGCGACCGCCACTTTCCCTGTTGCGCTGACAATTTTGTTAAGATGATCATATTTTTTTTGTAAGACATCTTCCACGATGAGCCTCAATTTATGTGGTTACTCAAGTTTCGCACCCCCTATGGGGCACAGTGCCGCATCTGGTGTGGGGTAAATAAAATTTTTTCCCTATGCTTGATGCGACTTTCCTTAAAATACCAGGTTCGAAACTTGAGTGGTAATTATTGACGGTCTCGTAAAAAGTTCAGCGCCTTAACTATCATAACCCGGACGAAATCGCCAAGCCAAAAAATAATATGTAATTGCGGCAGGCAGGCATTCTTTTTCACCCGCTCATAAAAAGCATTGCAAAAAACCGAAAAACAACATAAAAATTGAGATACAACTGATAACGACTAATATCTGATCAAGTTCTAACTCGATTGGGGTGATCCTT
>CAZSON010000272.1:0-3959 GCA_964608375.1 uncultured Desulfobacter sp.
TCACGATACGGATCGATGACCAAACGTGTCAGCGCTGCCGAAAGAAACACGAGATCATCAATGCGGGCCGGGCGCTCCTGCGGAAAAGGGTTGTCGCGCGGTTTCAACCGTTCCAACAAAAGGGATCTGCGCCTTGTCAGGTCGTCCGGTTCGGTCCGGGCCATGGCGTGAATATGTTCGCGGGTCCGTCGGGAATAATCGGATGAGCCGGTCTCTGCGTCGCAGCGCAGGCATCGGGCGGCCTGCTGCTTCACGATATCCTCCTCGAGCGTCGTCTCACATTCTGACAGATGCGGCCATTTACAATCTTTGCCGATACCCAGAAAAGGCTGTTCCTCCCGAGGTAGTTTTTCCCACATCGGGTCCTGGGCCACCGGAACCCTGCGGGTGCGATAAGGTACGCGGTAAGGAAGCGGGTTTTTCCGTTTTTCCAAAAAAGCCTGGATGTAGTACGCAGCCCGATGTCCGTGATTCATGGCATATACAACCGCAGATGGGCCAAAGGCGCAGTCTCCGGCGGCAAAAACTTGCGGGTCAGCGGTGCTCATGGTCTCAAAGTCGGCTTTTACCCGTCCTCGTTCCAACAGGCCGATACTTTCCAGTTCTTTGTTTTCAGCATCCAGGCCGATTGCTAAAAGCACCGCCTCCGCATCAATTCGCAGGGTCTTTCGACCGAAAGCCGGCTTGAAACGCCCTTCAGAATCAAATACGGAAATGCAGTCCCTAAACTCGACCCCGGTCACACTCCCCTCGGAGCTTAAAACCTGTTTGGGGCCCCAGGAAGGATTGACAACGACCCCTTCCTTTTCAGCCTGTTCGATTTCGTACGTAAAAGCCGGCATTTCCGCTCTGCTCTCCAGGCAGTAAAGCTGTACCTCCTCGGCTCCGACGCGCAGAGCAGTCCTGGCCGTGTCCATCGCCACATTGCCGCCGCCGATGACAATTACCTTTCCGTGCAGTCTGATCTCATTACCCTTGCCGAGTTCATCCAAAAAATCGATGCCGTAGAGCCCTTTTGCAGCCTCTGTTTCTCCGGGCGCGCCGGTTCGTTTGTCCCTCCACAGGCCGATCGCTAAAAATATCGCATCGTGACGTTTTTTGAGTTCCTGCAGGTTGAGTTGATCTCCCAGTGCACTGTTCAAATGAACGTTGACCCCCGGGCAATGATCAAGGAGTCTGCTGATGTCGTCTTCTATAACTCTGCGCGGGATGCGGAACTCAGGAAATACATTCATCATACCGCCGAGACGGTCCAGTTTTTCGTATACATGCACCTCATATCCGGCTTCAGCAAGATCCTGGGCTGCCGTCAGTCCGGTAGGTCCACTGCCGATAATACCGATCGTTTCCGGTCGGGACACCGACACCGGGGGAAGACGAAAATCGTGGCCAAGTCGCTCCATGACAAACCGTTTGAGATTTCGGATCGCCACAGGTGCGTCACTTTCACCCCGCCGGCACTTGGTCTCGCATGGCATCGCACAAACACGTCCACATACTGAACTGAACGGGTTGGTGGCGGTGATCGCCTCAAGCGCATCCTCATATTTTCCTTCCCAGATCAGGCCTACGTAGGACGGCACATCGGTACCGACCGGACAAGCCTCTTGACAGGGTGCAGGAACCCACTGAATATCATGGTACTCATCATACAGTACTTTTGGTTCTGTGACCTGTGCACCGATCTCGGTCATGGCAGTAAAACTCCTTCCTGTTCGATTTGTTTACGGATTGTCTCACGGCAGCCGGGGTCGTACGGCAGGCGGGTCATGGTAGACGCTTCAGGTGTCAGAGCGACAAGATCTTTTGAGGAAACTTGCCGGATATCGTTATATCCCAAGGCGTGAACAATGGATGCCATCTGCCACCGGATCGATTCCAGATAACGGTGCATCTGCAACGCCCGGTGCTCAGCCGCAAAGCGATCCACATGATCATGCTTCTGCGTAGCGAGCCCACCCACACAGCTACCGACGCTGCATTGCATGCAGCTGACACAACCGCCGGCAATGAGCATCGAAGTTCCGAGACCGACGGCCGTTGCACCGAGTGCAATGGCTTTTGCGGCATCGATGCCGTCTTTAATCCCGCCCATAAGAACGATCGGCAGTTTGCCGGCAGCTTCAATCTCTTCCAGTCCGTCCAGGGCCTCCATAATTGCAGCGATGGTCGGAATTCCGACATATTCGAGCACTTCATTCCCTGCGGCCCCGGTTCCACCCTGCATGCCGTCCAACTCGACAAAGTCCAGTCCGTCTTTATATGCAATTTTGATGTCATCGCGGATACGACCGGCACCGAGCTTGATGCTGACCGGTACCCGCCAGCCGACCGCCTCACGGAACTCCTGTACTTTCATAATGAGGTCATCGCCTCCCAAAATATCCGGATGACGCGAGGGAGAACGCAAATCCATACCGGCAGGAATACCACGAATTTCAGCGATCTCTTTTGTTAATTTTTCAGCCATGAGCTGACCGCCAAGGCCGGGCTTTGCACCCTGCGATATATAGATTTCCACTCCGTCTGAACGTTTCATGTCATGCACATTCCAGCCGAGCCTGCCGGCCAGACACTGGGCAATCATTTGTCGGGCCTCGGCCCGTTCATAGGAATACATCCCGCCCTCACCGGAGTTTTCCGAAATGCCGGAAAGCCGTGATGCAATACCAAGGGCGGTTTTCATAGGTGGGCTGAGCGCCCCAAAGCTCATCGGAGCGATCATGACCGGCATGCTGAGATCGAGCGGTTTTGCGCCGTGCTTGTCGCCGATGAAGGTTCTGAGATTTACTTTTGAAACCACATCCGGGTCCTTGCCGGCAGCGCTCAAGTCTCGCTTGAAAGCCAGATCAGAGAGGTGCGGAATGTGCCGGGAAGCGCCGTAGCCTCGAATGCGGTAGCGTCCGATAACCGCCTTGACCTGAATGTCTTCCTGAACCTTTTTATTCCAGTAATCGACATGACCGCCGGTAAAATTAAAAAACGGCATGTTTCGAATCCGAGGCTCTGCCACCTTGAATCGAAGCTGCTTGCCTGCACAGACGACCTTTTTGAACGTACCGTTAAAAGGCAAGTTGTAGCGGTCCAGGAATTCCATTACACCGTCGATATCTGATGATTCAGGATCTATCAGTTCAGCATCGTTTCCCAGTGATTCGACCTTTCCGCCGATATAGATTTCTCCGCCCATCATATCCTCGCCAACCCGTTCCCCGGAATTGCCGAGAATGATCAAACGCCCGCCATACATCATATAACCGGCCATAAAATTGGATTTGCCCGCACAACACAGGGTGCCTTTTTTCATCACCTGACCGGCGCGCGAGCCTATGTTACCCTTCACCACAATCTCCCCACCCCGCAATCCCTCCCCGGCAATCGCACCCGCGTTTCCGCCGACAACGATCGTTCCGAGAAACATGTTGTCACCCGCGCCCCAGCTCACATTTTTTTCAACCTCAAAATGGGGGCCGTCTGTCAAGCCACCGCAATAATATCCGGCCGAACCGTTAATTTTGACATTGATCGGGCTGATGAGTCCCACGCCGATGTAGTGGCGCGCATCCGGGTTAACAATTTCTACATCCTGATGGGTAGATCCATACCCTCTGATGATCTCGTTCGCTTTTCGAATTGGCATCGTTGCTAAATCAATTGTGATCATACGCTAAGTGTCCCTTCTGTTTAGACGACAGTTTGATGATTCATCATCCAAGTTTCGTGCATCCCACAATACACCGGAAAAACGCCTTCGGCTTCCACCCTTCATCATGACCTTGACCAAAGGCCGTACGTCAGTGGAGGTGGTTCAGTCGTGTCCAGGGCCCTACCGGGGAAAAGGCGGTTGATCCCCACCTCCTCGGAGGCGATAGCAATGAGGTCGTCGTCTTCATATTTTATCATCGGTTTGGCCGCCAGTTTGTCTTTGGCGTAACCGATCGAATCCGCTGTGGCAACCA
>CAZSON010000273.1:0-3957 GCA_964608375.1 uncultured Desulfobacter sp.
GGCTACGCTGACTCCGCTCTGCCGCCAGACATCACCCCTGTCCGGAAGAATCTCCCCGCCAAAAAGCTTCAGCGGGGTGGACTTGCCTACACCGTTGCGCCCCAGCAGACATACCCGTTCCCCTTTTTCGATCTGAAGCGTTATGTTTTCGAGCAGCGCGGGATCACCGAATCCCCAGCACACGTCTCGCATGCCGATCAGCGCCATGCATCACTCCTGTTCCGGGTTTTTGAAATAGATCGGCCGCAGGAAACTGAAACGGCCCTGACAGACCGGTCCTTACGGGGTTGCTGCGGACGGCGAAAAACAATCAACCGTGCTCCCGTGTCTTGTGGAAGGTAACTTCAGGCCACTGCTTCGTGGTGTATTCGAGTTGCCATTCACTGGGGGCCAAAAACGTCAGGTGTCCTTCGGCATCGTTGGCCAAAAATTCCCTGTTTTCATGCTGGAATGTCTTGAGGTGATTCCGATCTTCGCATTCCGCCCAGCGGGCAAGCACGTATTGCGCCGACTCAAAGACCGTATCGGCGCCATATTCATGCCGCAACCGGTCCGACGTCACCTCAAACTGGAGAACCCCCACCGCCCCCAGAATATAGTCGCTAGTGCCCAGGGGCCGAAATACCTGCACAGCCCCTTCCTCGGCCAGTTGTACCAGACCTTTCCGGAGTTGTTTGGCCTTCATGGGGTTTTTCAATCGTACTCTCCGGAAGTGTTCCGGGGCAAAGCTGGGAATACCGGTGAACTGCAAGGGTTCTTTTTCGGTAAACGTATCCCCGATCTTGATGGTGCCGTGATTGTTAATGCCGATGATGTCCCCCGGATAAGCTTCTTCCACGTTTGTACGGTCCTGGGCCATCAAGATGGTGGCGTTGGCAATGGCGACCTCTTTACCGATACGGTGGTGCATGATCCGCATCCCGCGCTGAAACCTCCCCGAACAGACGCGTAAGAAAGCGATGCGATCCCGGTGGGCCGGATTCATGTTCGCTTGAATCTTGAACACAAATCCCGAGAAGGCCTTTTCGTAGGGAGACACGTCCCGGGTGTTCGTGGATCGTGCGGTGGGTGGTGGAGACATCTCCACGAAGGCGTCGAGCAGTTCTTTAACACCGAAATTGTTGACGGCGCTGCCGAAAAAAACAGGCGTTTGATTGCCTTTGAGATAGTGATGCAATTCAAAGGGGTTGACCGCGCCCTCTAAAAGATCCACATCGTCGCGCAACGATCGGGCCTGGCCGTCCAATAACCGATCGAGACGCGGATCGGAAAGATCTTGGATCATGATCCCTTCCCGGGGATGGGTGTTTTGGCCGGGGGTGAAAAGATGCAACTGCCTGCGGTACCGATCATAGACCCCTTTAAAGGATTTGCCCATACCGATGGGCCAGGACAGCGGAACACACTCGATTTGGAGTTTTTCTTCAATATCTGCCACCAGGTCCAGAGGCGGCATACCCTCGCGATCCAGCTTGTTGATAAAGGTCATGATCGGCGTATTTCGCATACGGCACACTTCCATCAACTTCTCCGTTTGCGGTTCGACACCCTTTCCGCTGTCGATTACCATCAGCGCACTGTCAACGGCCGTTAACACCCGATAGGTGTCTTCCGAAAAATCCTGGTGGCCCGGCGTATCCAGCAGATTGATTTGGTAGCCCTGATAGTTGAACTTCATGGCAGAGGTGGTAACTGAAATGCCCCGTTCCTTTTCTATACTCATCCAGTCACTGGTGGCATGCCGGGCGGCCTTTCGGGCCTTGACGGCACCCGCTTGGTGTATGGCCCCGCCAAACAGCAGCAGTTTTTCAGTCAAAGTGGTCTTGCCGGCATCTGGATGGCTTATGATTCCGAAATTCCGACGTCGATCCACTTCTCTTTTATGGTGTTTCTCCATGTTAATACCCTCAATGTGGCTTTGCGGCAAAAAAAAACGGGCTCTAAAAGCCCGGTTTAAGGTTTTTTACTATTATAGCACTTTTATTCCAAAGGTCAATGGCGGGACCGCCCCTAAATTTCTCAATCCGCGTTCGTTGATGTTAATTTTTTTTACTTGATAATATTTGTTGTTTGAAATTATATAAATAAGTACCTTGAACAGCCTCATTTTCACCAAACCCTTGCGTGGTTGCACAATGGAAAAAGAGAAAAGGAGAAAATATGTTCTACAAAAAAGACGATTTGGGCTACAAGGAGCCTGTGGCAGGAGTCAAACGAAAGACCCTGACATATGGTGAAAAAACCCTTATGGCGGAGTTTAGAGTGCAGAAAGGCGGGGCACTGCCGGAACACACCCATCCACAAGAACAGATCGGCTATTTGGTGTCGGGCCGTATTGCATTTACCATCGATGGAGAGCAAAAAGTTGCCGACCCCGGGGATAGCTGGTGTATTCATGGTAATGTGCCTCACTCAGCCGAAATAGTGAAAGATTCTGTTGTGATTGAAGTCTTTTCTCCGGTTCGTGAAGATTTTTTGCCATAGTAGAGTATTGAGTGTACCAAATGAGACCAGGATAGCGGGGTTTGGTTCATTTGATGCTTGCATATAAAACTTACAAGTAGAAAGGAGACACAGTTATGGCAACATACAAACATGATCACACCCACATCACCACTCCCGAACCTGAAAAACTGATCGAATTCTATACCAAGGTGATGGGCGCCAAGGTCACCAACGAGATAGAGGCTGCCGGCAATCGACTGACTGACGTGGACGTTGGCGGCATACCACTGAGAATCTCCAAAGGTACGGCCGCAGACAACAACTGGAAAGGTCTTCGATATGGTTTGCATCACCTCGGTCTCAAAGTGGACAATTTGGATGAATTTATCGCCGATATGAAGGCCAAGGGTGTCGAGGTCGTCACCGAGCCATTTCAGATCCAGGCCATGGGTATGAAGGTTGCCTTCATTAAGGGGCCCGATGGCGTGCTCTTTGAGCTGATTGAAAAAAATGGGGGCTAAGGAGCGGCTAAGAGTTAAGGCGCTTTCCCCGCGGCAACTCCATTGTTATATATAAAAAATAGCAAACAAGCTTATCGGGCAGATGGGGCTCAAAATCGACGCCCTGGTTCCGAGCAGCATTATGTTTCTCGAGAAAAACATATGGAAATATCCCTATACCAGATAGATGCGTTTGCATCCAAGTTATTTGAAGGCAATCCTGCAGCGGTTTGCCCTTTGGAAGAATGGCTACCCGATGAGATAATGCAATCTATTGCGGAAGAAAACAATTTATCTGAAACGGCGTTTTTTGTACCAAAGGGCAATGGCTACCATATAAGATGGTTTACCCCGGCAAGCGAGGTGAATTTATGCGGCCATGCGACTTTGGCAACAGCTTATGTCCTGCTCGATATTCTCGGCTATAAAAAAGACAAGATTGAGTTTGATTCCAAATCCGGGATACTGACCGTGACGAAGGATAACGACTGGTTAGTCATGGACTTTCCGGCACAACCTCCGGTTTCGTGCGATATTCCAAAAGAAATTGTCAAGGCATTTGATACAGCGCCTGTTGAATGTCTGAAGGCAGAAGATTTTGTTGTCGTGTTTGAGCGTGAAATTGATATTGAATCGGCAAATCCGGATTTTGAACAACTGATAAAACTCGATTTGCGTGGTGTTATTATCACATCAAAGTCCGCTTCCTATGATTTTGTTGCGAGATTCTTTGCTCCTAAATACGGAATTCCAGAAGATCCGGTAACCGGTTCTGCATATACGCAACTTGCGCCATATTGGGCATCCAAAATGGGTTTAAAACGATTTAAGGTTAAACAAATGTCATCACGAGGTGGTGAGTTAACCTGTGAGATTGTTGATGATCGGGTCCTGATTTCCGGAAGAGCAATAAAATACCTGGAAGGCAAAATCAAAATAGAAACATAACCACGGCACCAGGGGCAACGGCAAAAAGCCGTACTTGATGTGTGGTACATCCGGGATTAGTGAA
>CAZSON010000274.1:0-3935 GCA_964608375.1 uncultured Desulfobacter sp.
GGCTTCTATGTCAAAAATCTATTGAAATTATTTAAATTACAGTGATATAGAAGCTTATCTGATAATTTTTTAAAAGTCATTTGCGAACGACTTTGAGCATTTTGAAACGTCTCCTTTCAGCCTGAGCAAAAGTATGGGAGAAAAATGAGTGTAAATGAAGACCAACAAAGACTTCTGCGAACCCTCCCGGGGGTTGACCACCTCCTTGAACTGACCCACGTTGATCCTTTTTTCAAGACCGTGCCCAATTCCGTGGTAAACCGCTCCATCCGCTTGGTGGTTGCTCAGCTGAGAAAAGGCATTATCGATGGTTCGCAAAAAATAACGGAAAAAAACCTCTCGGACAAAACAATCATGCAAAAAGTCAGAGCGAAAGCCGACCATGTCATCCGGCCGAATCTGATAACAACGATAAATGCCACCGGTGTTGTGATACATACCAACCTGGGACGCTCACCCCTATCAGCCGATGCCGTTGAAAACCTTTTAACCCTGTCGAAAAAATATTCCAATCTGGAGTTCGACCTGACAAAAGGCATGCGGGGTTCCAGATATAGCTGTATCGAAGAGATTCTCTGCGAGATCAGCGGGGCCGAAGCTGCTATGGCGGTAAACAATAATGCCGGCGCTGTTCTGCTCTGTCTGGATACCATCGCAAAAGGAAAAAAAGTGATCGTATCAAGGGGAGAGTTGATCGAAATCGGTGGTTCATTCAGGATTCCGGATATCATGGCAAAAAGTGGCGGCATTTTACAGGAGGTCGGCACGACCAACCGGACCCATCTCAAAGACTATAAAAACGCAATCGACGACAACACCGGGCTTCTTTTAAAGGTTCATACCAGCAACTACCGCGTTGTCGGATTTTCCGCGGCCGTAACGCTCAAAGAACTGGTTGCACTCGGCATGAGCCATCATGTTCCTGTTATGGAAGATTTGGGAAGCGGAACATTCATCGATTTTTCAAAATACGGTATGATAAAAGAACCGACGATTCAGGAATCAGTTGCCACAGGGGTCGATGTCGTCACATTCAGCGGTGACAAACTGCTGGGGGGCCCGCAGGCTGGAATTATTCTGGGAAAACCGGACATGCTTCATCCGATCAAAAAAAACCCGCTGACACGAGCCCTCCGGATTGATAAACTCACACTCGCTGCGCTCGAGAGCACTCTTTCAGCCTATCGGGATGAAAACAGGGCGATAGAAACGATTCCCACGCTGAAAATGCTGACCATGTCATTAGAGACTATTGAAATAAAAGCCGCAGCGCTTTGTCATTTATTGGAAGATCTCAAAGACCCTCGCCTATCGATTCAACTTGTCGACCTCTCCTCCCGGGCTGGAGGTGGAGCACTTCCTCTTTTAGAATTGCCGACCAGATGTATTGCGATAAAAATCAAAAAGATATCCGCCAATGGCATCGAAAAGTTCATGCGAAAAAATTCAACCCCAATCATCGGCCGAATAGAGGAAGATCGCTTCATTCTTGACCCAAGAACCATACAGGATGATGAGATAGCGATTATCGCGACCGCTTTTAAGAACCTTTTGAAAAGGAACTGAACCATGACGTCAAATCGGCAAACGGTTTTTCATATTCGGCGTTCAACCCAAGAATTTCTGGTTTCCAAAACAGATCCACCAGCCAAAAAAGGAGCAACAGACGAAACAGAGCTTATAGACAGGGATAAAATCAAAAAAGAGTTCCCGGATTTGGATTTAGATCGATCGTTTACCGATCATGCGTTGACGGTTCTCCATTCATCGCGAAAATTCAGCGCCATGGGGATTCAAATAGACAATTTCAAGGCCAAATCGGAATCAAAAAATGAAGATGCCCGGACGAATGTTTGGATGAATGTTGCCAAATCCATTGACGAAATATGCCGAAAGGAAAATGGCATCTGGGGCCTGCTCACCGGAGATCTTTTTGGATCTGTATTTTCTGAAAAAGACGATCTTTTCTGCCGAAAAACCGCCAAAAAAATTCAAGCCTACCTCTCTTCGCTTCAAAACGAGACGATTTCAATCGGTATTTCCACCTATCCGATGCTAAATTTCAACAAATTCCAGACCATTTCAAACACCCATAAGGCGCTTGATCATGCCGCCTTTTTCAATGGAAACAGCATTGTTTCATTAGATGCCGTCAGTTTTAACATCAGCGGTGATAAGCGGTATCAGGAAAAAGATTTTCATGGCGCCCTTAAGGAATTTACAATCGGGCTTATGATCGATCCTTCGAATGTAAACCTGCACAACAGCCTCGGTGTATGCCACGGTGTTCTGGGCTCATTGGAAAAAGCGCTTGAATCCTTTGATTCGGCCTTGTGGCTGGACCCCGCCGAGATTATGGCGTTATATAATAAGGGGCTGATATTTATGATGAAGGAAAACCGGGAAAAAGCGCTCGATTTCTTCCTGCAGGCGAACCAATCCGGCGAAGATGTCTTTGAAATCTTGTTTCAAATCGGCAGGATTTATCTTCAGATGGGAAAATCCAAAGAAGGAAGAAAATTTCTCGAGAAGGCCGTGAAACTGCAGCCTGATTCCGGATCAGCGTTCCGTTTTCTGGGAGAATGCTATGCTGTGGATAAAATGATCGAGGAAGCGATCTATGCGTATACCAAGGCGGTAAAACATAATCCGTCTGATGCGGCATCGCTCTCGGCACTTGGCCATTTTTTTGATATCCAGGGTGAAAACGCCGAAATTGCTGTCTCTTTGTGTGAACAAAGTGTGAGATTATCACCTGAGAACGGGCTGTTCAGACATCGACTTGGTGAGAGGTATCTTAAGGTAAACAGGTTCGATAAAGCCCTGGAACAGTTTAAAAGGGCCCAGGCGCTGGGGCATGACTCCTCAGAGTTTATCGAAAAAATTAACAACACCCCTGCGGCGGATAGATTGCAATAGTATCGATGAGAGAGATCATTCAGAAAATACTCGATGAGAGTATCGATGTAAAAAGCCGATCGATCCAAAAAAACATCGATCGAATTATCTCGGGCGCCGACAGAATCGCCACATGTTTGGCCGCCGGCCATAAGATCCTTATTTTTGGCAATGGCGGCAGTGCTGCAGATGCGCAGCATATCACCGCCGAATTTGTAAACCGATTTAAAATTGAACGCCCGCCCCTTGCCGCCATTGCTTTGACCACCGATACCTCCATTATTACCAGCATCGGCAACGATTATCAATTTGATGATATCTTCGCTAAACAGGTTTACGCCCTGGGGAAAAAAGGCGATATTGCCTGGGGCATCAGCACCAGCGGAAATTCAACAAATGTCATAGAGGGGGTAAAAGCGGCTAAAAAAAATGAAATCTTCTCATTGGGTATGACAGGCCGTGGAGGTCGCCTGGCGAAACTTGCCGATCTCACGTTTCGTGTGGAATCAGATACCACCGCAAGAATACAGGAAGTACACATCACCCTGGGGCATATACTCTGTCATCTGGTCGACAGGACCCTGTTCCCGGATCAGTTTAAATAAACGTTGACAGCCTTGTAAAAAGTTATTTTCGAACGACTTTGAGTATTTTTGGAATGGCGAATATTTTTAAACCGATCGATAAAAGCGATATCAAAACATCCTCTCTTTTCGAAAGAAAGAGCAAAGTTTCTGTCGATGACTTTGCAAAACCGTGGAAAAAGGGAGGTGGTTTTAAAGATTTCCTCGACAAACTACCCAATATCCTTGCCGGTGATCAGTTCAAGGATGTGATCTCTTCGGTTGTGTCCGCATTTTTTGAAAATAAAACCGTTGTCCTCGGTCTCGGCGCCCACGTAATCAAGGTGGGACTCAACCCGGTGATCATCGACCTCATGAAACGGGGGGTGGTCTCCGCCATTGCTCTGAATGGTGCGGGAATCATTCATGATCTTGAGCTTGCGATGACCGGAAAGACATCCGAAGATGTTGCCG
>CAZSON010000275.1:0-3934 GCA_964608375.1 uncultured Desulfobacter sp.
TATATTTCTAAATACAATATCGATGATATAGGGTAAATGTTCCCCATGTCCGAGAAAAGCTGATATGAGAACTGCAGATTACCATACATTGGGGAAGACGAAGATAAGGTGATTTAAACATGGCAAATTCTATTATAATTGGTACAGGCAGCTATATACCGACCTTAAAGGTCCCCAACCGACATTTTTTGAACAATGATTTTTTTGACGAAAACGGAAAAAAACTTGAACGATCAAATAGTGATATTATTGAAAAGTTCAAAGAAATCACATGTATCAACGAAAGAAGATATGTAATCGATAATCTGAGCACATCTGATATCGCATATGAATCGGCAAAATCAGCCCTGGAAGGGATAGATCCAGAGAGCCTTGATTATATCATTGTCGCCCAAAATGTAGGTGATGTGAAGCCTGATAACATAAGATCTGATATGGTTCCAACAATCGCTGCACGGGTTAAACACAGGTTGAGAATAAAAAATCCCTATACCGTTGCTTATGACACCCCTTTTGGCTGTCCGGGATGGCTTCATGGGATGGGCCTTGCGAACCTTCATATCAGATCGGGAGACGCAAAGCGGGTTCTTGTGATAGGAGCCGAAATACTCTCCCGGGTCTCAGATCCCCATGATGTGGACAGCATGATATATGCGGACGGAGCCGGCGCTACCGTGTTGGAAGCAACGGAAAAGGATGCCGGTATTCTATCCCATACGACAAGATCGGATACTTTTGAATCCGCATTTTTATTATGGATGGGTAAATCATATAACCCCAGTTATGGGGGCAATGAACTTTTTATCAAAATGCATGGTCACGAGATATATAAGTATTCTGTCAGGACGGTTCCGCAAACAGTAAAACAAAGCCTTGATACTGCCGGGCTTTCTTTAACCGATGTAAAGAAGGTCCTGATCCATCAGGCCAATGAAAAGATGGATATTGCAATCTTGGCAAGATTGTTTAAATTGTACAATCTAAAGAAAATCCCTGAGCACATCATGCCGATGACGATTTCATGGCTGGGAAACAGCTCAGTTGCCACCCTGCCGACGCTGCTGGACCTGCTTCAAAGAGGAAAGCTGAAAAATCATAAACTGCATGCAGGAGATATCGCGGTTTTTGCCTCTGTTGGAGCCGGGATGAACATTAATGCAATGGTTTACAGGATGCCTTGAAATCAAAACGGCATTCAATTTTTTTATGACTTGATTTTTCCAAAAAACAGTTTATTATCGACAGTAATCAGGAGAGCTTGTCTTGCAGGCAGGCCGGTTTCGTTCTAAAGGGAGAACCCATTTGTCAAAAGTGGTAACCTGAAGTGTGGAACCATGAGAATTTTTTTTTGAAAGGAGGATGCCCAAATGACAAATGGAGTCGTGAAATGGTTCGACGATCGAAAAGGCTATGGCTTTATTGAACAAGAAGGTGGTGATGATGTATTCGTCCATCATTCAGGAATCAATGCGGCCGGTTTCAAATCTCTTAATGAAGGCGACCGGGTTACCTTTGACATTGAGCAAGGGAAAAAAGGTGCTTCAGCGGTAAATGTTACCGTAGTTTAATCAATTGTTTCGAGAGGGAAAAGGGTGCTCCATCGAATGATGACGGGGTGCCCTTTTTTATGTTGTCAGGTTGTCTATTCAGCTCTCCTGTCTCGGCCGCTTCTTCGCTCAGGACCTTTATATTTCGGATCTTTAGACTTTCGCCGGTCAGCCTTTACTCTCCGTTCTTTTCCATAATTGCGCTTTGTTTTTCCCATAACTACCTCCTTTTGGTTAAATCTCAATTAATCATAAACAAAACTGAACTCTGTATTTGAGATTATCACCCAGTCCCTTGTGCAGTTGGGCTTACTTAGAATGGAATACAACCGCCTGGTTTGGTTCTCTGTAGGTCGGTACATCAAAAACCCTATTCGAGTCTTTTTGCCACTTTCCAATTAAAAACATACAAACAAGACATAAAAGCGATACCAATAAATACTGGTGAAGCGCCAAGATTAAATTCTGATAAATTCGAAGCGATAAAATACCGTTAGGGAAATTGTCCAACATTGCATATATGGCAAAAATGGCAAGGAAAAGCTGAAAGAACTGTAGTGTAACCTTTCTCATGGTTTTCTCCTTTATTAAAGATGTTCAAGTTCAACGTATTATCCCCTATGCCCAAACTTCACCCCGATCCCTTGAGGTTCAATCCGAATGATTGTGCCGATTCTGTTTTTCTCTCCAAATTGAGGAGAGGAATAGGTCATTGAAATAACCTGTCCGACTGAAAATGACATTTCTGTTTCGATAAAAACACCACCTTTTTTTACATTTTTGACCCAGCCCTCTTTCCCCATATTTTTAATCTGTCCCTGGTAAAAACGTCCCTGGACGATAAACTGTACCGGGATATCAACAATGCGCCTGACATGTTCTCTTCTCTCCCCACTTATCATATGGGTAAATCTCCCCTGTGTAAATACTCCGAACCTTTTTATTCCCCCCACCTTTTTGAGGTTATATTAAAATGCATCCAAGTTATTAAACTCCCTATTTCTCTGCCTGCTTTCCATATTTTTTGATAAGATCCTGAATGGCTTCCAAAAACAGCTCCGTCAGGGTCTTATCGTGATCAAGCGCAAGGTATTTGAGCCTTTTTATAAGCACAGGATTGATCCTGAATGTGACCGGTTTTTTTCCCATATTATTTAATAACATATATACAACCTAAATGCAAGCAGCAATTTAATATAATCGTATCGCTGTATTATTTTATTGTCAACATAATTTATTTAATGCTTCTAATGATAGGCCCCGCCTCTCACATATCAACAAAATAACCTATCAATAGTTCCGGCCATTTAAGCGATTCCATGATTATGATCGCGGGTTGGTCTGGGGATTGCTTCTTGGGCCAGTTTACCGACGGTCCTTTCGACCAGGTTCATATTGATGAAAATTTTTATTCTCGCTTCATCTGTAACCAGATCTTGGAGCAAGGGCGTCGTGATCTCAGAAGATAAAGCGCCGGACACCCATGCGGCAAATCCACGATGGATTGCATCGTTTGAGCGCATAAACGGAAGAAGAAAAACGGCGGCATTTGCTACAAGTTCGGGCCGGACGTAAGCAAGTCTTCCCAATCCCCAGAGGACACCCCTTTGCAAAACTTCGTAGTCGATAAAGTTAGCGCTTGGGTTGATGTAGGAGACCAGTATACAGGAATACTCCTCAGCCAGTTTTTTATGACGGGCCATGATTTCTCCCATCGCCTCAGGGGCGCCCCAGCCGATTCCTCCGGATTCATCGTTCAGGTGCCACATAAGGCGCCGCATAACAATGCGGGCAGATTCGATATCCCGCCGAGCAAGACGCGCAACCACAGCCCCCATTGCCGTAACCGCGCGCCATTTTACGATTTCGTCTGGGTGATAAAAAAGGGAAAATAGCGGGTTAACAGCCCGGCGTGGCGGTAATCGGCAAATCTTCTCCAGACTTGTTTCCAATTGGTTGTTGTTTAGAAGCTCGAAAATTTTCTTTTTAAGTTTTCTGCCGCCCATGTTCTTTCGTCGTTCTAATGATGGACCGACTATCATGAAAGGGGTACCACCCATAAAAAAGGGTTTACAGCATATGGTTGCCATAAACCCTTTATATTTCTGGTAGGCACGCGGGGATTTGAACCCCGGACTTCTACCGTGTCAGGGTAGCGCTCTCCCCCTGAGCTACGTGCCTTTATTACGCTGAACATGGGAGGCGATATCACCCGCCTTTTTTTCTGTCAAGGAAAATCATATATCGTTTAAGTGCTTTGATTCGTATGTTTGATGACGTGTTTTTTAAGTTGTTTCACCGCACGCTTCGCTTGAGACGCAAAGGTCGCGGAGTTAAATATTATTTCTTTATCATGCAAGGATGCATGTTTTTGCTGCTTTCCGCCT
>CAZSON010000276.1:0-3928 GCA_964608375.1 uncultured Desulfobacter sp.
TCGGTTATCCGATCGTTCCAGCGTTTAGACCTTTTGGGGAAGAAGATAAAGACTTTGAGAAAAACCCGTTTGGATCAGAGTTGATCATGCGGCATTTTTCCCAAATCATGCCGAGGGATTTTGATCTCAGTCCGAACTTTCAAATTATCAAGTTTAATATCATTGAAACCGGAAAATTTGATTATAAATCGCTGCAATGGCACAAAAATTAGAGTAAAAAGTGTTTACTTTTTATCTTCTATTATTTTCCTTTACACCGACTGAGAAAGGAGATTGCTAAATGAGAACAAACTATCGAATCAATTCAGGGATACGATTCAATGTGCTGTCAAAAGATCAATTGCAAACCTTATTTGATGGTGTGCTGCACCTTTTAGCGTACACCGGTCTTGACGTATATCACGAAGAAGCCCGAAGCATTTTGCAGAAATCCGGCGCAACAATAGAAGGCCTCAGGGTACGCATACCTGGCTTTTTGGTGAAACGCGCCTTACAGATGGCACCCCGGAGATTCACCATCTTCGCGCGTGATGGAAATTCCGATCACGATATTCAGATCGGCCCTGGCCGGGCATATTTTGGTCCGGGGCCAACCCCCCCCAATTTCATTGATGTAGAGACTCTGGAGCGACGACCCTTCCTAAAATCGGATGCACGCATTGTAGCAAAAGTGGTTGATGCGCTTCCAAACATCGATTTTTGCGAATCGCTGGGTACTATCAGTGACGTACCATTTAAATTGGCAGCCAGCTATGAATTTGCAGAGATGTTCCCAAATACCAGCAAACCGATCGTGGCCTGGTCATACGGGTGGGACGATTCGGAGGACATACATAAAATCGCTGTTGCCGAGGCAGGGGGGCAGGAGGCGTTTGAAAAACGTCCCAACTATATCCATTACTGTGAACCGCTGTCACCGCTGGTGAGTACATTCGAGGCGGTTGACAAACTCATTTTTGCAGCCAGACATCGGGTACCTCTGATATTTACCCCATGTCCCTTAGCTGGTGGGACTGCACCGGTTACAGCAGCCGGCATCATCATCCAGGCGACAGCCGAATCATGGATGGGGCTGGTTCTTTCCCAGACCATCCAACCGGGCATCCCTTTTTTCATGGGAGGGGTTCTATCGGTAATGGATATGAGTGACATGATACTGTCCTATGGTGCCCCCGAACTGTCCCTGATGATGGCCGGCAGTACCGAATTGGCCCATTACGCCGGTATCCCTCTTTGGCAAACAGGGGGCTGCACCGATTCTAAAGTGCTTGATGAACAGGCGGCACTCGAAGGCTCACTTTCTTGTTTTTTTTCTGCACTGACAGGAGGCGACCTGTGCCATGACGTCGGATACACCGAGAGCGGGATGACCGGCTCTATCTTGCAAACAGCCATGATGGACGAAGCAATCGGTTATTCACGCCGTATAACAAGGGGTATCGATGTTAATGAGGAAGCATTAGCCACAGATGTCATTCATAAGGTCGGGCCCAATGGGCACTATTTGTATGAAAAACACACACGCCGACATTTCAAAAGTGAGTACTGGTACCCTAATTTGTGTGATCGCCGCAGTTTTGAGGAGTGGGAAAAGAAGGGACGTAAAACGATGCGCGATAGGGTTATTGCCCGGGTTCAGGACATCCTAGACACCCATAAAACCTCTCCCATTAAACCGGACACAGAGACGGCGATCAGGGAAGTCCTGGAAGCTGCTGAAGAGAGGGTTAAGGAAGCTGTATAGGCCGGTATCTGAATCGAATCAAAAGGAGAAATACAATGAGTACAATTTTTCAGCAATTGTCAACGAGCATAATCGATGGAGATGAAGAGAAGTCCCCCGAATTGGTTCAGAAAGCATTGGATCAGGGATTGGCGCCGATAGAGATCCTGGACAATGGTCTTCTTCTTGGCATGAACGAAGTGAGCCAGCGATTTGAACAGGAGGAGATGTTTGTACCCGAAGTGCTGTTGGCGGCCAAAGCCATGCATGACGGACTAGAAGTGTTGCGACCCCATCTGGTTGCAACCGGAACCAAGCCGATCGGCAGGATTGTTCTGGGCACCGTAAAGGGCGATATCCACGATATCGGTAAAAATTTGGTCGGCATGATGTGCGAGGGCGCCGGCTTTGAAGTGATTAACCTCGGTTTTGATGTTGGCCCTGAGAAATTTATAGAGGCGGTCAAGGAAAAACAGCCGGATATCATCGGCATGTCGGCGATGCTGACCACAACGATGATCGCGATGGGCTATACCATTAAAGCGTTAAAGGAGGAGAATCTGCGCGATTCAGTAAAAGTGATTGTCGGTGGTGCTCCCGTCGATTCCGAAACCGTCGAGAGGATCGGTGCCGATGGGTATGCTTACAATGGACCCACTGCGGTTAAATTGGTAAAGCATTTATTGGACGTGGGATAGTCTTTGACGGCTGACGATCAAACGCAAGAAATAAAAGGAGAGTTCATTATGAAAGTACACAGGACGAATTATCAGATAAACGAAACGCCAACGCTCCAGATACTCACCGAAGATCAGATCGAGGCGATCTATTATGCTGCCCTGCGGGTGTTATACGAAACAGGGGTTCGCGTATATGACAAAGAAGGCGTCGAAGTCGCTCATTCCGGTGGTGCAATTGTGGAGGAAAAAACCGATGGGAATCACCTGGTTAAAATTCCACATTGGCTGGTTGAAAAAGCGCGGGTTACCGTGCCGAGCAAGGTGGTTCTCACTGGATTCGACCGAAAGTACCGTATGGAACTTTATAAAAATCAGATCTATTTTGGAGGTGGCTCAGATACACCGTTTACTCTAGATCCGAACACAGGAGACCGGCGCCGTACGACGTACCAAGATGTGAAAAATACTGCCCGTTTGGCGCAGGCGTTACCCAACTTAAACTTTCACATGTCCCTGGGAATTACGCAGGACACCGCTGTGAGTACGTACGACCGGTGGCAATATTTGGCCATGGTAGAGGGAACCAGCAAACCGATCAATGTTACCGCTGTAGACGCTGAAGGCCTCAGTGATATACTTGAAATGGCTCACATCCTGGTCGGTGGAAAGGAAGAATGGAGGAAAGGCCCGGCATTTTCAATTTACATCGAGCCTGTATCTCCGTTGAGCCACACCAAAGAGGTCGTGCAAAAACTTCTGTTTGCCACCGATAACGACATTCCCTGTGTCTATACGCCCTGTCCACTTGCCGGTGCGACGGCGCCAGCCACTTTGGCCGGTTTATTGGTGCAATCGCTGGCTGAAAGCCTGTTCGGTATTGTGATAAGCCAGATACGCAAACCAGGGGCTCAGATCATCATCGGCGGTTTGATGTCAAACATGGATATGAAGACCGCCAACTATACATACGGATCTCCGGAGATGGCCCTGATGAGTGCCGGTTACACCGACATAACCAAATGGCTGCGCATGCCGATGTATGAAACAGCCGGATGCTCTGATGCCAAAGTTTTCGACGAACAATCGGTGATGGAAGCGACGATCAACATCTCCACCGCAGCCCTTATCGGCGGCAACATGATTCACGATGTGGGTTATCTCGATTCGGGCTTGACCAGTTCAATGGAGCAAATGGTCGCCGCGGACGAGATCATTGATATGGTAAAGCGCATTTTGCGAGGCATTCCTGTGAACGACGACACAATGGCCCTGGATGTGATGGGTGCTGTTGGCCCGAGTGGTCATTTTCTGGAACATAATCATACCTACAGCCACTTTAAGAACGAAATTTGGCGGCCGAAGCTGATTGATCGTCAAAATTGGGAGGACTGGACCCACAGCGGAAGCAAACGTTACGGCGAACGGGTCCACGACCGGGTGCTCAAAATACTGGGCACCGAAACAGAGCCTCTCCTGAACGAAGCGACTTACAAGGAGCTGAGCCGCATCTGTGAACTGGCCGATA
>CAZSON010000277.1:0-3912 GCA_964608375.1 uncultured Desulfobacter sp.
GTTTTTCTCGTGCTAGGTTGCACGAGCGGAATCTCTAAACAGGCGCGCTCACAGGTGACCTTTTCCGATTCTTTTAAAGTCCTTCAGGCGGATCCAGGCAAATACATGGGGGAGACGGTTTTACTCGGAGGCAAAATCCTTAAAACCGATGTTACATCCGATTCATCTGAAATAACGGTCTTGGAATTAAGCCTTTCCCAACAGGGTCGACCGATTGATCGGGCAAAGTCCGGGGGACGATATCTGGTTCGGTCCAATCAGTTTTTGGACCCTGCGATCTACAAAAAAGATACCTTGCTTACAGTTGTCGGAAAAATAAGCGGCGAGGAAGATCGGAAGATAGGGGACTTTGATTATATATATCCCATTTTGGAAGAAATCGAAATCAAACTCTGGCCACCCGAGTACCAGGCTGCTCCAAGGTTCCATTTTGGCTTCGGGATCGGCAAAACGTTTTAGAATAACATCTTATCCGATTTCCTATGGTTTCAGGAAACAAGCCGGTTCCATCGGGCTGAAACCGGCGTTGCTTAAGGCAGAGACCCCATGACGGGGCCCCGTGAATCGGGGGCGCTTCATATTCGGCATTACCTGCACATCTGTGTCAAGGATCTTGACGATTATGACATATGCACCTGTGCATTTTAGATTGCGCATTTTTTAGAAATGTCTGAGTTAAGATTTTGAATTCGAACGTTTGCCATCTCGCGCATCCAGAACCGCTATAGCCGTCATGTTAACGACATCAATCTCATTAAAACCGCCTAACTGCAGAACATGAACAGGCTTTCGCATTCCTAATAAAATCGGGCCGACAGCTTCTGCACTGCCCAGCCTTTGCATCAATTTGTAAGCGACATTGCCGGCCTCGAGGTTAGGAAAAATGAGAACATTAGCGCCATTTTTTCCCTTTAAAGTGCTGAATGGATACATCTCATCGAGAATCTCCGGCACGACCGCTGTGTCGGCCTGCATTTCACCATCTACGACAAGCTCAGGCGCACGCGCTTTAACAAGTTCGGTGGCTTTGCTAACTTTTTCAGCCAATGGGTGGCGTGTACTTCCAAAATTGGAAAAGGACAATAGTGCCACTCTCGGTTCAACATCAAATCTGCGAACCTCCTTGGCGCAAAGCAGAGCAATTTCAGCTAAATCTTCCGCAGTCGGTTCAATATTAACCGTGGCATCGGCAAAAAACAGTACCCGTTCCTTTAAAATCATCATGTAAAGTCCCGCGACTTTCTGAACATCAGGCCGCATGCCGATGATTTGCAGCGCAGGTCGAATCGTCTCCGGATAGGCCTGAGTAAGCCCGGAAACCATGCCGTCCGCATCGCCCTTTTTCACCATCATGGCGCCAAAGTAATTCCGCCGGCGCATCAAACGGCATGCCTCTTCATACGTCATCCCTTTCCGCTGACGTAATTGATGAAATGTTCCCACATAGTCTTTATATTTATCAGCGGTATTCGGATCGATAATAGCAATGCCTGCTTTCAAATCAAGTTTGAGAGCATCAATTTTTCCTTCAATTACTTCTTTATTGCCGAGTAAAATCGGTTGAGCCAAGCCTTCATCGAGAACAATTTCAGCGGCCTTCAGGATCGGTAAGTGCTCGCCTTCCGGATAAACGATACGCTTAGGCGCTTTCTTGGCTTTATTTATTAAAACCCGCATTACTTTACGTGCCATCCCCAGATGAGCTTCCAGTCTTTCTTTATATTCATCGATATCAATCTCAATTCTGGCAACGCCGGTTTCCATTGCAGTTTTTGCAACTGCAGAGGCTTCCCATATAAGCACTCGGGGATCGAAAGGTTTCGGAAGAATATAATCTCTACCGAACTCAAGCCGGTCCAGGCGATATGCATGCATCACGGTGAAAGGAACCGGCTCCTTTGCAAGGTCTGCCAGGGCGCGAGCTGCTGCCACTTTCATCTCTTCATTAATAGCGGTTGCACGGACATCCAGAGCCCCTCGAAAAATAAACGGAAATCCAAGCACATTGTTAACCTGATTCGGGTAATCGCTACGGCCGGTCGCAATAATGACATCTGGACGCGCAGCCTTTGCTTCATCATAGGTGATTTCAGGGTCCGGATTCGCCATTGCAAGGATAACCGGATTATCCGCCATGCTTCGAACCATTTCCTGAGATACCAGATTCGGCTCGGAAAAACCTGCAAACACGTCTGCGCCAACCAGCGCATCGGCCAGTGTACGGGCTTGGGTTTCAACAGCAAAGTATGCTTTATAAGGGTTCATTCGCTCTTTTCTACCAGCATAAATGACTCCTTTACTATCGGACATCAGCAGATTTTTTTTGCGGACTCCCAATTGAATATAGAATTTTGCGCACGCGATACCGGCTGCACCGGCACCGCTTACAACCACTTTCAGATCTTCCAATTTTTTCCCGGTTAACTCTACGACATTGAGCAAACCGGCGCCTGAAATAATTGCTGTACCGTGTTGATCATCATGAAAAACCGGAATACTCATCAGCTTTTTCAATTCTTCTTCGATATAAAAGCATTCAGGAGCTTTGATATCTTCAAGATTGATACCACCGAATGTCGGCTCTAACAGCTTGACCGTCCGGATGATTTCATCCGGATCGCGGGTGTCAAGTTCAATGTCGAACACATCGATATCGGCAAACCGTTTAAAGAGTACACCTTTGCCCTCCATTACCGGCTTAGCTGCAGCCGCTCCGATGCCGCCCAGCCCCAGAACTGCTGTTCCGTTAGTGACAACCGCAACAAGGTTGCCCTTTGCGGTATATTTAAATATGTCATCAGGGTTCTTCTGTATTTCACGACACGGTTCAGCAACCCCCGGCGTGTATGCGAGACCTAAATCTTTTTGAGTCGCGCATGGTTTTGTGGGCGTCACTTCTATCTTCCCGTGCCGGCCTTCACTGTGATATGATAATGCCTCTTTTTTAATTATCATTTGATCTTCCCTGTTTTAAGCAATTAATATCCCAGAACTTCACCGATCAGCTTCACATGGATCCGTTTTTCGATCATGTGGCCTTCGATGATGCTCCACATGTTGCAGATCCGCGTGGCCGTTTTGCAATCACTGCACAGCCCGGTTTCCACACACGGATTCTTGAAACCATAACGGATGTTGTTGACAGGCGCCGCATAATGTTTGACCCGGGCCATGGCAGACTCCAGATCGGCGGCAACCTTGTTCATACCTGCCAGCAGGATTACTTTCCGGGGTCCGAATGCCATCGCCGCCACACGGTTACCCATCCCATCCAGATTGACAAGTCTGCCGTCCAACGTAATCGCATTGGTGCTGGCAATCATTACATCGGCGATCATCCCCTGACGCCGGCGCTCCAGCCCTTGCTGCGGTGGAATGCCCTGTTCATATGGATCGATGACATTGACTTCGGGCAACGCTCCGATAGCCTCCCAGAGTCCCATGCCGGTGGCCGTCATGGTTCCGCAGCGAAACACCGTTGATCCGGGAGAAATCATCTGAAGCACCTCGTCTTTTGCCTGGGCGGCTGTGGCCGCATAACTTCCTTCCATTCTTCGTTTTTCCAGATTTTTGATAATCTTCTCAGCCACTTTTTCGTTCCAAATAACCTGATTTTGATCCATTTTATTTTCTCCTTTCGATGTGACAGTGTCCGGATTGAGAGGGTTAACCCCAACGTTACAAAAGTCGTGGATGCTGCAGATTCGAGGCGTCTCAGGGTGCAGCTGTAATGCACTACTGCAAACCCTTGGCAACGAAGGATATGCAGTATGATCGAACGACAAATTATCAAAACTGTACAAACTTCAGGTGATAGTTGATAAAAACTTCCCTTGATCTTTTACCATCTGTTTCAACCAATCGGCATAACGCTGAATCCCCTCTTTAAGGTTATATTGAGGTTCGAATCCT
>CAZSON010000278.1:0-3908 GCA_964608375.1 uncultured Desulfobacter sp.
GCCCCAAATGGACACCATAGCGAAATTAAAATCTATTTTCTGCGTTATTTCCCAGTGCTTTTTGAGAAGTTACCGAAAAACCATTTTAAAAGCCCTGAAAGGGTGGAGGAACCCGATGGACATCAAAGAACCCGAAATAAGGCCCAAGGAGATTCTCATTCTGGAGGATGACCTTTTCAATCCCGGCAATGTTTGCATCGTCGCCGGTGCGGGAACAGGAATCGGCCGAGCAACATCGATTGCATCGGCAACGAACCATTTGATGACTGTCGGCTTGGATATCGATGCAGAAGCGGGAAAAAAGACAGAGGGAATCGCCCGAAAGATGGGTGGACAGATGAGGTTTATCAAAACAGATCTCACCCGCGATGAAGACATTGAGCATGCGGTAAGGGAGGCCGCCAAACTTGGAACCATTAAATTTTTGGCCAATATTGCGGGAATTCAACATATCGACCCGGTAGAAAATTTTCCGATGGAAAAATATGATCTGATGCAGAGGCTCATGCTCCGGGCGCCTTTTTATCTCTCTAAACTGACCATCCCCCATATGAAAAAAAGCAGGGACAAAATCGGTGTAATCGGTAATATGGCATCTATACACTCCCACATCTGCACGGTCAACAAACCGGTCTATAATATCACCAAGTTCGGCCTCAGGGCCTTGAGCCAATCCATCTCTGCCGAGGGGGGAGGGACGATACGCTCATTTACGATCAGCACCGGATTTGTTAAAACACCGCTGGCCCTAAACCAGGTGCCGGCTCAGGCGGAACAACGTCGTATTACACCCGAAAAAGTCGTCCGGGATGTCATGATGGGCAAATCCCGTATCAAAGAGATGATGGCTCCCATTGAGGTGGCGAATCTGTTTATTTTTGGATTTTCCCGGTTTGCCAGATATCTGATCGGTGGGGACCTTTTGTTTGACGGCGGGATGGTACTGACCTACTAGGAGAAGTCCTTTTTTCTCTCTTTCTCCTGCGGCTTTTCGCAAATCTTTCCGGATAATTTTTCCGATAAAACCGGGTCTGATTCCCATAATTTCAGCACAATTCCCCACTTATCATACCGATGAAATTATAAAAAAATTTTCCCCGGATTCATCAATCCTCTCGGATCGATCAGGTCCTTTATACGCCTCATCAGTTCATAGCTTTTGCCGTGTTCCAATTCCATAAATTTGCGTTTCCCGACTCCGACCCCATGCTCCCCGGTGCATGTTCCACCCAGTTTCACGGCCTTTTTAACAATGGAATTGTTTATTTCTTCCAAAACCGACCATTCGTTTTTAGCTTTCGGATCCCCTACCAATACAACATGAAGATTCCCATCCCCTGCGTGGCCGAATACATATCCGGTTGCGTTATTTTCATCTATCAGATCTTGTGAAAAAACAATCATCTCAGGATAGCTGGAAATAGGTACAGCTGCATCAACAATGAGCGTTTCCTTACCCGGATGCGCACGATGAATTGTTTCCCAGGCTTCATGTCTTGCTCGCCAGAGATCTCTTCGATGGCCCGGTTCAACTCCAAATTCGAAGCCGACCGCACCACAGTCCATGCAGAGCTCCTTTGTCAGATCCTCGACTTCCGCTAAAGTGGTTTTGCTGATACCATGAAATTCACAAAACAGAGAAGGGACCTCCGGAAGCCCGAGTTCTTTTTCCCTGTTCATTAAACCGATCAATTCCGGAGTTAAGAGTTCAAGAGCGGCCGGTTCCAATCCGGAGCCGATCAGTAAGGCCGCGGCCTTGGATACGCTTTCAAGATCATCGAATGTGATGGTGGCCGCCAGGTGGTTTGCCGGAATACCGGTTAGTCTCAATGTCGCTTCGGTAACGATACCAAGGGTTCCCTCAGATCCGACAAAGATCCGTGTCAGATCGTAGCCGGAGGAAGATTTATGTGCTTTGCTTCCGGTGTGAATAATTTCTCCCTGGGGCAGAACAACCACCAGCCTCATTACATAATCCTTTGTGGCACCATACTTGACGGTTTGAACACCGGATGCATTATTGGCAATCATGCCCCCGATAGTGGCGTCTGCTCCGGGATCAGGTGGAAAAAACAGTCCGTGAATTCCAACCCGGCGGTTCAATTCTTTTCGAAGCACCCCCGGTTGGACCTCTACCTGAAGATCGTGTGGGCGGATTCCAAGGATACTGTTCATTTTTGTCATGTCTATCATCAGACCGCCACGGGTGGGTATAGGATTTCCCTCTGTGCTGGTGCCCGCGCCCCAAGGGGTGACCGGAATATTTTGCTTGTAAGTCCACGCCAAAATCCTGGAAACCTCTTCCGTGCAAACAGGCCAGATCACGCCGGCCGGAAGCGTTCCGTGGTGCGCTGAAATATCCTGCAGATGAAGTTTGCGATTTGACGAGCCGGTGGAAAATCTATCCGATTCCACAAAAGACGATAACACCTCGATCTGTTTCGAGCTGAATGCTTTCATTTTTATGTCCTTGGTTTTTAAATTCTGGAAAAAATTGATGATGTGCGCTGTGATTTAACAATCACCTCTATAGGGAGGATCTATTTTTGTCAAATTAAAACCATGAAAAGCGCTTGAGGCCTGATCACAGGTGGGGTATAAACAGATTCTTCTGCCCGGGAGACCGGGGACCGAACATAAAATCGATTGAATAAAAAAGCACACTGCCCTGAGCACCATCATTGGAACAAAACCATGGCCGACATGAAAACGCTGATCAAATTGATGAAGGAACTTGAACATCAGGTGGCACGATGTGTGCGCTGTGGGATGTGCCAGGCGGTTTGCCCGCTTTTCGGTCAAACCGGCCGTGAACCGGATGTAGCCCGGGGGAAATTGGCCCTTCTCGATGGCCTCATGCAAGAGATGTTCAAAAACCCAAAAGGGGTTTCCGATCGCTTTGATCGCTGTCTTCTCTGCGGGTCATGCGCCGCCAACTGTCCCAGCGGAGTGAGCGTTTTGGAAATTTTCTTCAAAGCCCGCGTCCTGCTATCCGGCTTCATCGGTCTTTCTCTACCCCAAAAAGTGATTTTAAGAGGGATGCTGGCGCAGCCGGAAACGTTTGATACGGTTTTGCGGTGGGGTTCAAAATTCCAGAAAATCTTTGCCCGGACGGCAAATGATCTGATCGGCACTTCATGTGTAAGGTTTGTTTCCCCATTGTTGTCCCGTCGACATTTTTCTCCTCTGGCACCTGTACCGTTTCATCAAATGCTGCCACACATAAGCACCGGTGTCGGAAACTCCGGCTTAAAAGTCGCCTATTATGTGGGTTGTCTGATCGATAAAATATTCCCACGCATCGGTGCTGCAACGCTCAATGTTCTGAGTCGGCATCAGGTTGGTGTTTTTATGCCCAAAAACCAGGGATGTTGCGGTATTCCTGCGATTTCGACAGGTGACATGGAAACATTCAATCGGCTTGTCCGTTATAATCTCAAACTATTTGACGCGGAAGATTTTGATTATCTTGTTACGTCCTGTGCCACCTGTACGTTCACCATAAAAAAAATCTGGCCGATGATGCTCCTCGACAGCCAGGGAGATGTCAAAGCCAAAGCCCGAAGACTGTCTGAAAAAACCTTGGATATCAACCAATTTCTGGTCTCGATTACAGGGTTGAAAAAGAATGAAGCAATAAAAAAAGGTGACGCAATCACCATAACATATCATGACCCCTGCCACCTCAAAAAAACTTTGGGTGTATCGAGCGAACCAAGGGCTCTCATTCAAACCAACTCCGGGTATTGTTTTAAAGAAATGCCTGGAGCTGATGTATGCTGTGGATTCGGGGGAAGTTTTAATCTGCAGCATTATGAACTTTCATCTGATATTGGAATGCAGAAGAGAAACAATATCAAGATCTCCGGGAGTTCAACAGTGGCCACGGGATGTCCGGCGTGTATGAT
>CAZSON010000279.1:0-3900 GCA_964608375.1 uncultured Desulfobacter sp.
CATTCTCCGCCCCCATTACAAGCGCGGCATTAATGCCGCCAAAACCCGAATTAGTCGTTAAAAGGCAGTCTCCGTAAAGCGATTTTGGATCAGAGCTGACCCAACCCTTTGCCTCTTCCATCGGCGTTATCAAACCGACCGTTGGCGGTATCGTTTGCGTTGATAGGGATTGCAGTCCCAATGCCACCTCAAGGCCCCCGGCCGCCCCCAGGGTGTGTCCAATGGCGCCTTTAATCGAATAAACCGGAACCTTTCGTTCTCCAAATACCCGCCGAAAAGCGGTCAGTTCCATAAGGTCATTATAAATCGTCCCTGTACCGTGGGCGCTGATGGCGGCGATCTCTTCCGGGTCTTTCTTTGCGATGTTAAGCGCTTGAATGATGGCCCGGACCAAACCGGCGCCGCTCTTGTCCGGAGCCGTGATATGGGCGGCATCATTTACAATACCCCAACCGTCAATCGTTGTCAGAGGCCGCCGATGATCGCGCTGTGCCCTCTTTTTGCTCATCAAAAGCAGAGCCGCTGCGCCTTCTCCAAGAGACAAACCTTTCCGGTTCCGGTCAAAGGGCTGGCATGGAACAGGCGATAGCGCTTTTAAGGCGGAAAATCCGGAGAATATGAACTCAGTAACCAGATCTACGCAGCAAACCAATACCACGTCGGTTCTTCCAGATGCAATCAGTGCTGCTCCCCTGGCGACAGCAATGGTTGAGGAAGCACAGGAAGCACTGATATTGATCCCGCTGTCGGTAAGACCGAGCTTTTCGGAAACGATTTTCGTTATGGATGACAGCAATATATCCTGAAGATCCGCAGGATACCCACGGCGGAGCAGTTGCAGATTATCAATGCCTGCTTTTGTGGAGGCTGTGATCAGATAAGCATCGGGCGGGATTGAAGCCTTTTCACTAAAAAGGCGATTAAGGAATGAATGGAGGAGAGATTTGCCGTGGGATGCTCTTAAATTCTCAACACAGGCGGCAACTTTGGTACTGTAGTTGTCCACCGGAAAGCGGTTTATCGGTCTGATCGCCGTCTGGCCGGATAAAATTCCCTGCCATGATTCTTGAAGATTTGCTCCAAGCGCCGTGATCGCGGCTGCATCTGTAATCGTTACCGTATTCGGTTTTTGTTTTTCAAACTCGAATGTGTCGGTTTTAAATTTTCCCATCCTAAATCAAGCTGACGATTGCAATCATGATGCAGCGCCATGCTAAAACAATTAAAATAATGGTTTTAAAAAAAACGACCGACCATTAAAAGAAAGGAGTTGACGCCCCGATTATCTTTATGGAGCCCCCCGTTTGATATATGCTGCAACCGGAGGGTCATAAAAAACGGCGCCGTGGAATCCACATAGAATTCCGTGCCGATTCCGATCTGAGGGTTGGCATTAAAACGAAGTCCCTGACCTTCCACCTGGAAATCTGTATATATCAACCCAACGCCGCCCTCTAAAAAAGGATGTACTTTAGGATGGGGAAAAGGTTCTAAATAATAGAGGGCCATCATATCAACAGCCGCCATGGCATGCACTTCTGGAGATGTCGTTGTGCCGGCGGTGGCTTCCACCTTGAACCGCAGAGAATCCGATGCCCGATGATGCCAAACGCGTTCATAATCCCACATAATAAAACCGGATACCTGGGCAAAAATGATATCATTTACCGGATCAAATGTTTTCCCCAACACCGCCGCCATGCCATAGCGAGTAGGGATTTCATGCTTTGTCTTTTTTCCGGACCATGCGATTTTTGGGTTGCCTAAAAAAATCAGACAAACAATTAAACTAAAAATCAACTTAAAACAGGTAAAACGCTTAATCATAATAGTCAGTTCCTCCCACCACCCCACGATAACCGGGTCTTTAATACATCATAATAATGATGCCCGGATATGGTGATCATGTTGATGGGATGACGATCCTTTTGGACCACAATCCGGTCCCTGTCATCTATTTCTAAACCCATCTGACCATCAAAGGTAAGCATAATATTTGAAGCTTTTTTAGCAAGCCGAATAGTTACGGTCACCGAATCCGGCACAATCAATGGTCGGTTGGTTAAGGTAAAAGGGCAAATAGGGGTCATGATCATGCCTGGCACGGCAGGGTGAATAATCGGACCGCCTGCAGCAAGCGAGTATGCGGTCGAACCGGTCGGTGTCGCAACAATAAGTCCGTCAGCCCTGTATGTGGTCAGGTTGTAATCATCGAGATATGTTTTGATATGAGCCAGTCTTGCCAGGGTGCCTTTGTTGACCACGACATCGTTTAATACGGTTTCACTTGCCCGCTCCTTTTTCCCTCTGATGACCCTGACCAGAAGCCGCATCCTCGGCTCTATTGAAAATTTTCTGTTCAGAATGAGTTCGGTAACAGTAAACAGTTCATTTTCAGCGGTTTCCGCCAGAAAACCGGTTTCACCAAAGTTAACACCAAGAACCGGTATTTTCTGATCTCCAATCCATCGGACAGCGCTCAAAAAAGTACCGTCCCCACCCAAAACGAAAACACAGAACAGATCTGACGGCGCAAAGGTTTTACTCTGTTCTGAAACTTTTCGACCATGAGGGAAGTTCTTTTTCTGTACAACTTCTATACCCTTTATTGCCAACCACGATTCGAGCTCATCCGCCTTCCTCTGGGCCGCATCATCCGCTTTTACAACTATACCGATTCTATCCACAATAAAGATTCACCTTTCTTTGAATTTTTTTCTAAATTTAGGATTTCCTCTTTTCAATTTTAAAAAACAGACCAATTATTATATCTCAAATATATCTTTATACAGCAAGATTTTTTAAATATGAACTATATTCTTTCCACAAAGTGTGATGTACACTTGACACTATATGATCTTTCCCGTATGGTCCAACCGTAACGAGCAGATATTTCATTGCTTTTCTTCGATTGTTTCATCTTTCAAGGTGTATAGATGCTTCAGGTAAAAGGGGTGGAAAAAGCCTTCGGAGGCCTCCGGGCGATCAACAATTGTTCGTTCGGGGTGGCCGAGGGTTCTATCACCGGCCTTATTGGACCCAATGGCGCCGGTAAAACCACCCTCTTCAACATCATTACCGGCCATTATAAGCCCGATCGGGGCGAGATTCTTTTTCAGGGGCAGGCCATCACCGGTCTGCTTCCCCACCAAATATTTAAAAGAAAAGTCTATCGAACATTTCAAATCACCCGTGAATTCCCTCAAATGAGCGTTCTTGAAAACCTGATGCTGGTTCCGGAGCAGCAGATCGGTGAGAAGATCTGGAACACCTGGTTTCGGCTGGAATCGGTGAAAAGAGAGGAAAAAATCATCAAGGAAAAGGCTTTGGCGGTTTTGGAATTTGTGGAGCTTTCCGATCTGAAGAACGAATATGCCGGATCGCTCTCCGGAGGCCAGAAAAAGCTCCTGGAATTGGCCAGAAGCATGATGGCTGAGCCGAAGATGGTCCTTTTGGATGAACCCGGCGCTGGCGTCAACCCGACATTGATGAAAAAACTCATGGACAAGATCAGCACATTATGTGAAGAAGATCACATTACCTTTCTGCTCATTGAACACGATATGAATTTGGTCATGAACCTGTGTAATCCGGTCATCGTGATGAGTGAAGGGAGAAAGCTGGCAGAGGGAAAGCCCGAAGAAATCAAAAAAAATGAATCGGTCCTCGAGGCTTATTTGGGCGGGCAGTACCGATGACCATCCTGATGGTTAAAGAGATCACGGCCGGTTACGGTGAGGTGGATATCCTCCATCAAGTTCACGTAAAGGTCACATCCGGGCAGATCGTGTCGGTGATTGGACCCAATGGAGCCGGAAAATCAACGCTTTTAAAAACCATTTTCGGTATCCTGAACCCGAGGCAGGGGACGGTGACGTTGAAAGATGAGGATATCACCGG
>CAZSON010000280.1:0-3893 GCA_964608375.1 uncultured Desulfobacter sp.
TGTATCCAGCACCGTTCGCATTTGTCACCCTTCGCAGGTTCAACGAGGATCGAAAGGTTCTCAATTTCTGCGCTTTCATAGGCCTCTGCCGGTTTTTCTCCTTTTACCAGCGCTGCACTAGAAACAATAAATACGGATCTGAGATCATCAGAAAACTGAATCAGTTTTTGATACAAATCTCCATTTGAAACGATCGTAACAGCTGCATCCAGCGGGTGTCCAATTTTCTTTTCAGCCCTGGCTTTCTCGAGCGCTTTGGTCACCTCCCCGCGCACCGCTATCAACCGTTCCCATCTTTCAGCGAGATTATCGTCTTTCCATTCCTCTTTGACGTCCGGCAGGGACAATAGATGAATGCTTGCCGCATTTTCTTCCCTACCCGGCATATATTGCCAGATTTCTTCCCCTGTAAACGAAAGTACAGGCGCCATCAGTCTGACAAGTGTTCCCAACGCCGTATGCATGACGGTCTGGGCGCTTCTTCTCCCCAGAGAATTCGATGCTGATGTATATAGCCGGTCTTTGAGTATATCGAGGTAAAATGCAGAAAGATCTAGAGTGCAATAATTGTAAAGCGCATGGTAAATGGCGTGAAATTCATACGTATCATAAGCCCTGCGTATCTTTTCAACCAGTTCCTGGAGTTTATGGAGAGCAAACCGGTCGATATCCGGCATCGATTCAAAACGTACCTGATCGTTTTTCGGATCAAAATCCGATAAATTGCCCAACATAAACCTGCAGGTATTCCGAATCCGCCGATAGGCATCGGTCAACTGCTTCAGTATATTTTCTGAAATACGGATATCCTCTCTGTAATCGGTTGCCAACACCCAGAGACGCAGAATTTCAGCACCGTATCTATCGATCACCTTCCTGGGGGAAACAATATTTCCGATCGATTTAGACATTTTTCTTCCATCTGCATCGACCACGAATCCATGGGTTAACACCGCGTCGTAGGGTGCGCGATCCCTCGTTCCAACCGACGTCAGGAGGGAGCTGTGAAACCATCCGCGATGCTGATCACTTCCTTCCAGATAGAGATCGGCAGGCCATCTTAAATTCTCGCGCTGTTCCAACACCGCAGCATGGCTGACCCCTGAATCAAACCATACATCCAGAATATCTGTCTCTTTAACGAAAGAAGCGCCCCCACACTCGCTACAGGTGGTACCCGCCGGAACAAAGTCTGCAACCTCCCTCTCAAACCAGATATCTGCACCCTGTTTTTCAAACAGATCATACACACTATCCATTATTTTCTGATCGAGGAGAAGGGTTTCACAATCTTCACAGTAAAATACGGTTATCGGGACCCCCCAGGCCCGTTGTCTGGAAACACACCAATCAGGGCGGTTTTCGATCATGCTGTATATCCTCTCTTTTCCCCAATGTGGTATCCACTCTACCCGTTCGATTTCGGCAAGTGTTTTTTTTCTCAACCCTGTTTTCTCCATTGAAATAAACCATTGGGGGGTCGCGCGGAAAATAACAGGTTTTTTGCAGCGCCAGCAGTGCGGATAAGAGTGCTCTATTGTCTCCTCCTTGACGAGCATACCAGAATCTCTTAACCGTTCAGTGATTTCCTTGTTCGCGGAAAACACGAATTTACCTTTGAAGAATTCGACATCCTCTGTGAAACAACCCCTGTCATCCACGGGGGAATAAACATCAATACCATATTGGAGCCCTACCTCATAATCTTCGCGTCCATGACCGGGGGCGGTATGGACACAGCCGGTTCCCGCCTCTAAGGTAACATGGGCGCCTAAAACGATCAGAGACTCCCGGTCATAGAGAGGATGGATACATTTTCGGTATTCAAGGGTTTTGGGGTCGATCGAAACGAGGACTGAATAATCTGAAATACCAAAGATCTTCATACAGTGGTCCAATAGATCCCGTGCAATGATAAAGACCTCATTGTTCCCAACATCAACTGCAACATATTGAAGTTCGGGGTGCAGTGCCACGGCAAGATTGGCCGGAATGGTCCAGGGAGTTGTGGTCCAAATCAGAACAAAGACCTCCCTTTTTGATAGCGCTGGAATCGCTTCACCTATTTCGTTTTTCAAAGGGAATTTTACATAGATTGATGGTGAAGATTCGTCATGATATTCGACCTCGGCCTCGGCAAGAGCGGTTTGGCAGGTACTGCACCAGTAGATTGGTTTTTGGCTTCTAAAAAGACTCCCATCTCTGGCGAATTTCCCACACTCCCTGGCGATGGTAGCTTCATATTTGTAGTTCATCGTAAGGTAAGGGTTTTCCCAATCACCCATGACACCCAGTCGCTTGAATTCTTCACGCTGGATATTTATGAATTTTTCAGCATATGACCGGCACAACTTTCGGATCTCCGCCTGTGTAAGATTCTTTTTTTTATCTCCGAGTTCCAGGTCAACATTGTGTTCGATCGGCAGACCATGACAATCCCATCCCGGCACATATATCGCGTCAAAACCGGACATCTGCCTGGAACGAACGATAATATCTTTCAAGATCTTATTAAGGGCGGTGCCGATATGAATATAACCATTGGCATAGGGTGGTCCGTCATGCAAAACAAATAATTTCCGGCCTCTGGATTTTTCCCTTATCTGATCGTACAGCCTGTTCTCTTCCCATGACTTTAACTGCTCAGGCTCGCGTTTCGATAGATCTGCTTTCATCGTAAAGGCTGTAGTCGGAAGGTTGAGCGTTTTTTTATAGTCCATTGATTCCCCCACAAATACTTTGATTCCAAATAACAAGCGCCAATCCTTTTTCCGAACCAATCGGATTGGCGAACAATAAAACTGTATGCCACCGGGCATGTCTATGCAGTGCGAAGATCCCTTTCAATCGAAACTGTATGCCCCCTGCGGGTAGATCACCAGGGGGACTGAGAAAAAATGAGGGTGCGTCAGGTGCCCGGGGCAGTATTGCGATCACATCTAATCACTTTCTAATATCGCTTCGGCATCGAGGGTAATTTCCACCATGTCACCGACAACAATACCGCCTTTAACCAAGGTCCCATTCCAGCTAACGCCAAAATCGTTTCTATTGATTTTTGTCTTGGCAACAAACCCAGCACGGATTTTCGGCCCTTTGTCTTCACCGTCTTCCCACATCGGTGTTTCCCATTGACCGATGTAGCGAATATTCAATTTTACCTGATGCGTGACACCGCGAAGGGTTAAATCGCCGGTGACTATGTAATCATGTGGGCCTATGGCCTCCAGCTGACTTCCTTTGAAAGTGATATCAGGGTGGTTTTCGACATCGAGGAAATCGGCGCTTCGAAGATGCCCATCCCGTTCCTCATCACCGGTCCAAATTTGTGTCGCATCGATAACCACTTCGATCCTGAATTTTTTCGGATTTTCAGGATCAAACTCAAGTGAACCATGAATATTCTTAAAGTGTCCGCGAACATGGGTTACCATCATATGCCTGACGCAAAACTCAGCCGCGGTATGTCCGGGTTCTAAAATCCATCTGGGCATCATTGGACCTCCTTTCAGATTAAAAAATAAGGTTTAAAACATCCGGGTCCAGAGGGCCCGGTCCTGAATCCTCCCTGAAAGGGATTATTGGTTCTGCAGCAAAGGAGTGCCTAAAGTGAGCTTAAGTGATCTCAAGTGCCTAAAGTTAAGGAATTTCATCTTTTTATAGTTAAAAACGACAGAGCGTAGCGATACCTCAACTTTAGTTCACTTATAACTTTAGATCACTTTACGCTTCGTATTAATTAAAAGAAGAGCCGATTAGCTCTGGCCTGGTCCAGAGAGCCAAGTTTTTGCTACTGAATAAAAAGGATATCACATGGTAACCTAAAATGTAAACAGATCTATTCGTGAAACAGTAATAACCGAAAATGAATCGGTAGTGTTATCACATAAAAA
>CAZSON010000281.1:0-3858 GCA_964608375.1 uncultured Desulfobacter sp.
AATTTTTTGGTATGTAATCCACGTTGGGTTGATTTTTTAGATCTGAGTCCGAAGAGATGATTTTACAATTCTGAGCCTGTGCCACCGCAACAATGATTGCATCCGCCATTGCCAGATTTTCTTGCAAAGCAATGTCCGCCGCCGTGAGAGCAAGGGTTTCGTCAAGCGGGATTACAGAAGAATTTTTCATATAACCGGCAGCGAGCAGTGCCTTTTCTTCGCCAACCTCTCTTTTCAGAACCTTATAAACCTCATAAAGAATGATTGCGGGCACCAGAAGGTTATCCTGATCAGCAAGATACTTCTGGTAGACGTCGGCAAGCCTGCCATCGGCAAACCATTCCAGCCAGCCGCAGGAGTCAACAATAACCATTAGAGGCGGTCCTTCTTTTCCCGGTAATCATCCGTACCGGCACCTGATGCAATGCCCCTCAACTCCTCAAGTGAAACGTGAGGAATGAGAATAAGCATCTTGTCTTTCTCTATGACCGTCAGCTTCTGTTTGGGTTTCAGGTTAAGATGCTCTCTGGCCGGTTTTGGAATTACCACCTGATATTTGCTCGAAATAGTCGTTTGCATCGTTTTCTCCTTATTGTCAATCGATGCGATTATGGTAAGATATTTTAATTTGGTTGTCAAGCCTCGCGATGTGCAAATTGCTGACCCAGACACCGCATCAGTGGCTGCACAACGCACAAAATTGCATCATCTGCCTGGTCAACTGACGGTGCAATACCAGTATAAGCCATTGATTATTGCCTATTGTTAAAGTTGCCTAAGAATATCCGCCGGTTTCATGCGTGCGGTTCGCCGACTCAGCAAATAACCGGAAACACAACCCACCACCAGGGCCAGCGCCATGGAAATTGCAGCCAGTTCAAAAGACACGCTTACCGGCAGTCTGACGGTGCGGGTGGCCAGTGCGGTCTGTCGAGCCAGGGCCGGCAGGGGGTTTAACCCCCAGGGCAACGGTATGGATATGGAAAAAAGACCGAGAAAATAGGAAATAAGATACCCCATCAAAAGCCCCAGAATCCCTCCAGCCATGGCCTGCACAAAGGTTTCACCCAACAGTTGCTTCTGGATCTGTCCCTGGGTCCAGCCGAGGGCTTTCAGGATGCCGATTTCCCGTGAGCGTTCAGTAAGATTGGAGAGCATCGTTTTCATGATCAACAGCACGGCGCCTGCCAGCGCCACCAGCGAGGCCGTCAGCGAAAAACGTGTGGAAATCATCGAAACCCCGCCCATCAGCTCCAGAAAGGAATCCGAGCTGCTGACGGAGACATCTTTAAAGTGTGCTGAAATCCGGCTGCGTACCTGACTCAGCAGGGAAGGGTCTTTCAGGCGTAAAAAGATCAGGTTAACGGCCTGCGGATTTTTGCCCCACAGAGCCCGGGCGGCGGCAAGCGGCAGGTATATGTTAGCTGCCGCAATCTGAGCGCCTTCTTTGATTTCCAGTACCCCCACCACCTTAAACTCCCCGCCGCCAACGGTAATGGTATCTCCCTGCCTGATTTTATGAAATTTCGCATAATGTTTTTCAAGAACGACTTCCCCCGGGTTTTGTGGAAAGCGTCCGGTTTTGAGCCACTTTTTTACTTTCACCGGTCCCAGATCGGGCCGGCTGGAATCCACGCCCAGGATCGTTCTGAAACCGTCGCGAGCGAATTCCCAGAGCAAAAGGGCCTGTGCATTTGCCGCCACGCCCTTAATGCGGCCCAAGTCCGCCAGCTGGCGAGGGGTAAAAAGCTGGTTTGAAAAAGGAAGGCGGATGCCTTTCATGCTTTTCGGGCTTTGGCCCGCCGCCATGTTTTGTTTTTCACCCCGTTGAACCACCAGGTCCGCACCCAGGTTTTGAAATGGTTGACCCGCCGCCCTTTGATAGGCGGCTGATAATGCGTTAATGGCGACAAAAAGCGTGATGCCGACGGCGATCCCCAGGATATTCACCAGGGTCCGGTGGCGACGATGCAAAAGCTCTTTTAAAATGTAAGGATAATACATGGATGCACCTAATTCAGGGGCTTCGCCCCATAAGCGCTAAGTTATTTTGTAACCATTTACGGGTTCCATTGATGCTATACAGAGATGGTTTGAAAGATGAACGTTCAACATCGACCATCCAACGTCGAATGAAAAAACAAAGGCCCAATGCTGAACATTAAATGGCGATTTTTGTATCTTTATTGATTACCGATTTTCTGATCGAGGACGGTTTGCAAATCTTCTACCTTCCACTTTCCCTGAAAAAAAGACGGTCCCGACCCGGTGGGAAACCCCTTAAAGGTAATGGTTTTATCTCCGGTGCGGACGGTGGATTGGCCATCAAGCCATATTTGCAGGGGTGTGTGTTCCTGGATACCCATTTTGGCCATAAACTCAGCCCCCTCCTGGCTTTCAAACTCATGCCATAAAACCGTTATTCTGTTGCCGTAAGCGGGAAAAAGCGCGCGCAACTCCCGCAGGGTCGGTTTCAGCGGACCGTGGTTCATAAAGAGGACGTCAACCTGTAACGGCTTTTTGGCAAAAGAGTTCGAAAGCATGCCGATGGTTAACAAAACCAGGCAGCAGAAAAAAAATATTTTTTTCATGAAATTACCTCCCCGTCCTGCATGCGAACGATTTGATCGGCGCTTTCGGCCAGTTCCAGATCGTGGGTGACCATTAAAAGTGACATTTCCTTTTCTCCGTGCAAATGTTTTAAAATATCCATGATAGCCTTGCCGGTAGCTGAATCCAGATTTCCGGTGGGCTCATCGGCAAATAGAATCTGCGGGCGGTTAACCAGGGCCCGGCCAATGGCTACGCGCTGTTTTTCCCCTCCGGACAGGGCCGCGGGCAGGTGCTCGGCCCGCGGCGTCATCTCCATTTGATTGAGGAGCTCCAGTGCCCGGCTGCGCCGCTTTTCATTCTGCATTTTCAGGGGAAAAAGGGGCAGGGCCACATTTTCCCAGGCCGTAAGCGTCGGGATCAGATGAAACGACTGGAAGACAAACCCAACATTATCGCGGCGGAAAAGAGCCAGTTCATTTTCGGTCATGGCGGTGATCTCCTTACCATTAAGGCTGACCCGGCCGCTGGTGGGAAGTTCCAGGCCCGACAGCAAAGATAAAAGCGTTGTTTTGCCGCTGCCGGATTTTCCCACAATACATGTGAATTCTCCGGCAGCGACCTTCAGCGAAACCTCGTTGACCACCTGCAGGGACCCGAAGGTTTTGCTAAGCTCGGTACCCTCAAGAATGGATTCATTATTCATAGCGCAATACCTCCGAAGGTTTGATGCGTGAAATATGGCGGCTTAAAAAGGCGCCTGTAATGCCGCCGATCAGCATGGAAACAATCAAGGCAGCGCCGGCCAGTACCCAGCTGATGTGAACCGGCAGCCGCAGGGTCTTAAAAATCGGATCTCCGCCACCGGGCAGAAAATGAGGGTTGGGACTCATCTCCCAGGGGATCGGGATGTGAACCTGCATGAAGCCCAGGGCGAAGGTTGCCAAAAAGGCGATGGCAAGTCCCAGAATACCGCCCAAAAAGCACTGGGCGATGGATTCCGCCACCATTTGACTCACCACGTTGCGGTTGGACCAGCCCACCGCTTTGAGCGTTCCGATCTCTCCAGCGCGTTCGGCCATATTGCCGGCCATGGTCTTAAATACAATCAAAACGGCCACAATGATGGCAATCAGCGAGGTGATCAGGGAAAATTTGTCTGAGAGGGCAAAGAGGTTTCCTAAAAGCTTCAGGAAAGACTCCGGGGTAGCGATGCTGGCCTTGTTGCCCAAAATATCTTTCAGCGCGACGGTCAGATCCCCGACCTGCCGCTGATCAGCCTTGATGAACAGGATGTTGGCATCTTGC
>CAZSON010000282.1:0-3857 GCA_964608375.1 uncultured Desulfobacter sp.
AACGCTGCTCTGGATGTTCCCTCTGTTCCCTGGTCTGCCCGATTGCCGGTTGCATCATAATGCGAATGAAAACTTAGGAGAACCCTGGAGTCTATATTTTTGGCCAAAAGGCCCCTTGTACCGGCGAAAAGATTCTTTACAAAGGAGGAAGCCATGGACGTCAAAATCATCAATGGAACCATTGTAACGGCCACGGATATCTACCGCGCCGATCTGGCTATTGACGGTGGCAAAATTACCCAGATTGCCAAACAGATTAAGGAACCGGCGGAAAGGATCATCGATGCCAAGGGACTTTATGTCTTTCCCGGTGGCATAGACATTCATACCCATCTGGACATGCCCTTTGGTGGAACGGTATCTGCAGATGATTTCGAAACCGGGACCAAAGCGGCCGCCTTCGGCGGGACAACCACGATCATTGATTTTGCCATCCAGGCGAAGGGCTGGACGTTAAAAAGGGCGCTGAAGACCTGGATGGAGAAGGCCGATGGAAAGGCGGTCATCGATTATGGCTTTCACATCGCTATCTGCCACCTTACCAATAAGATCATGAACGAAATTCCGGAAATGGTCGCTGCCGGTATCTCAAGTTTCAAATGTTTTCTCGCTTACAAAGGGGCATTGATGATCGATGACAGCGCCCTGTACCGGGTTTTGCGCCTCTCCAAGAAGGTCGGGGCGTTGGTCATGATTCATGCTGAAAATGGTGACGTGCTTGATGTGCTGATCAAAGAGATGCTCGCGCAGGGAAAAACCCAACCCAAATATCACGCCCTGAGTCGACCGCCTCAGGCCGAGGGCGAGGCAACCGGGCGGGGAATTGCGTTGGCTCAAATGGCCGAAGCGCCGATCTATATCGTTCACCTTTCCTGCAAAGAAGCCCTGGACAAGGTAAAAGAGGCCAGAAATGCCGACTTCCCCGTCTTGGCTGAAACCTGCCCGCAATATTTATTGAAATCGTATCAGAACTACCTGGCACCGGGGTTTAACGGTGCCAAATATGTCATGTCTCCGCCTCTGCGAGATAAATCAAACTGGGATCTGCTCTGGAAAAGTCTCGCAGCAGGAGACCTTCAGGTGGTCTCTACCGACCACTGTCCATTTAATTACAAAGGGCAGAAAGATTTGGGGAAAAAGAGCTTTGCGGCCATTCCGAATGGCGCCCCCGGAGTCGAGCATCGGCTGATGCTCCTCTTTCATGAAGGTGTCAACAAAAAGCGTCTCGGGTTGAACCGATTCGTAGAGCTGATCTCAACCGCGCCGGCAAAATTGTTCGGCCTTTTTCCACAAAAAGGCGCCATTGCGATCGGAAGCGATGCGGATCTCGTCCTTTTTGATCCCAAGGCCTCTTTTAAAATCAGCGCGAAAACTCAGCACCAGAACGTTGATTACACCCCCTATGAGGGTCTAAAGGGGAAAGGAGTTCCAACAGCGGTGCTGTCCCGCGGACAGGTTATCATCAATGACGGCAAATTCTCCGGAACACCCGGCGCCGGACGTTTCTTGAAAAGAAAGCCTTTTCGCTTGACGGTTTGATGACCAGTTGTTATAGCCTGACCTAATGAAACGGCTTGGCAGCGGTTCATATATCGTTTATTTAAATTTTTTGTAAAGAAGGAGGGCAGTCAATACTTTTCCGGGTGTAATGGGTTTTCAGGAAGATCGAGAAGGAGTTAACCTTATTTTCTTGACAAACGAAAGGAGGGCCTGAAATTATGAACGAACAACAAAGCGAGGAAAGCAAGGGTTGGATTATCTATCCTATCGGTAGCAGGCCAAAATGGCCGCTCGCCGTGCTGCTCGGTATCCAGCAGTATCTCACCATGTTCGGTGCTACGGTGCTGATTCCCTTTATCGTGGGAGGCGCCATGGGATTGCCGATGGATCAATTGGCATTGTTGATCTCCACCATCTTTTTTACCTCCGGGATATGTACGCTGATTCAGCAGTCTCCTTTGGGAAACAAGTTGCCGGTAGTCCAAGGGGGAACCTTCTCCTTTTTAGGACCCACGTTTGCCATCATATTCCTGTTGACCGCCGAAAAGGCCAAAGTCGCAGGTATCCCGCTTTGGCAGCTTAGAATTCAGGAGGTTTCCGCAGCCATTATGATCGCTTCCGTGGTGGAGATCTTTCTGGGGTATTCGGGCATCATGGGGTATGTTAAAAAGCTCATTAGCCCCATTGTAATCGGCCCCACAATCGCTATGATCGGATTGGCCCTTTTCGGCATCGGTGCCCCCTGGATGGCTTCCAATTGGATCATTTCCCTGATTACTCTGGTGGCTCTGATTGTCTATTCCCAAGTCTTTTCAGTAAAATCCCGTGCCTTTATGCTCTTCCCGGTTCTATTAGCCATTATCACCGGGTGGCTGGCCTCCCTTATCGGCACTGTCATCGGTTTAATACCGGCGGAGAATGCCGCCAACCTGAGTGGAAAACTCGGCTTGGTCAGTGCAGCAAGCTGGATTAGCTTTAAACCTCTGATCCCCTTCAAATGGGGATTTCCGAGTTTCGGCAGTGCGACGCTGTGGGCTGGGGTTTTTGGCATGCTGGCCGGGTATCTCGCTTCGATGATCGAATCCATCGGTGATTACTATGCGTGTGCCCGAATTTCCGAAGCACCGGTGCCCACAGGACGTATGATCTCCAGAGGGTTGGGTGCGGAAGGACTCGGCTGTTTCATTGCCGGCATCTTACAGACCTGTAACGGTACGACGACCTACTCGGAAAATATCGGTTCCATCGGCTTAACACGGGTAGCCAGTCGACGGGTAATTCGATGTGGAGCAGTGGCCATGCTGGTTATTCCGATTATCGGTAAGTTCGGGGCCATATTGGCCACCCTGCCTATGCCGGTTGTCGGGGCCATGTTTGTGGGGCTGTTTGGCATGATTGCATCCGTGGGTCTTTCCAATCTTCAAATCGTCAATCTGAACAACTCCCGTAATCTCTTTATCATCGGCATTTCATTCTTTGCCGGTCTGAGTGTCCCCTTCTGGTTTACACCCCATTATGATGTGGCCACCCAGAAAATCGTCAGCGGTGCACTTTCATGGGGAGATCCGGGCAGTTTTATCAATGTGGTCGGGAGTATTTTTCAGGCCGTATTAAGCACCGGCATGGCCGTTACGGCGATTATTGGAATTATTCTGGACAATCTCCTGCCCGGTGCCACTCTGGCCGAGCGGGGATTGGAAGTTTGGGAAAAAGAAGCTTCCGATGAAGCATGGGAGAAAGCAGAAACCCAGTGGTCGGCAATGGAAGAGGGCGAGATGCGGCCGGTCTCTGCGTAATAAACCCTATGGAGGAAAGCTGCAACCGCTTTCCTCCATTTCTCTGTCTCTCCAGACTCCTTAAAAGGTTCCATTCTTCCCCTGATGAGGGAATCACTTTGTCGAGGTTTTATCTACCCGTAATCTACATCCTTATGGTCATCATCGGTTTGACAGCCATGTATTCCCTGCTCAATGCCGGAAATCCTGACAGTCTTTTACGACCCTTTTTCCCGAAGCCGGTACATGATGTCTATGTGGCAGCGATCGCCAGCATTTTGGTCTTTGTACTGGGTTTTTTTGTCTTTTTTTTCCGGGACCAGGAAGGGTATCGCCAGCTTGTCGAGTTAAACGGAGACAGAATCAGAAGGCTCCGTAAACAGGGAAAAAGTGAAGCGGAAATCGCTAGTTCGATCCTTGCGGCTTTAGGGAGTCACCGTGGATACAGGCACAATCTGGCACATAAAAAATTGATGATCTATCTATCGCAATTCACCTAACCCAACATCCTCTATTGTAAATATGGAAATTTTTAGAAATCAGCAATGGATCATCATTGCCCTAATCTTTTTCGGGATCATT
>CAZSON010000283.1:0-3846 GCA_964608375.1 uncultured Desulfobacter sp.
ATATCGATTCAGCACATCGGTCAGGGCCTGGTAGCCGCCGCTAAGCGTGTATTCCTCGAGGGTGGCGATCCGATCCGGTTTACGATTTTGAAACAGAACCTGCAAATTCATCACCTGCTTGTTTTAATTTTAAAAAAATTTCATCGATTTTTTCCGGTGTCAGTGGCCCATAGACTTTCCGATTGATCAGCATCGCGGGCGACCGGTCGCAATAACCGATACAACAGACCGGCAGCAACGTAAATAAACCGTCTGCTGTGGTCTCTCCCATGCCAATTTGCAGTTTTTGGCAAAGATATGCCTGAATGGATTCGTGCCCTTGCACCCAGCAAATGACGCTGTCGCAAAGATGGATGACATATTTTCCGACCGGTTCCCGGTAAATAAACGTGTAAAAGGTTGCAAGTTCTTCCACCTCCAGCGGTGTCATGTCAAGCAGGGCGGCCGTTGTTTCCAGCGCCTCGTCGTTGAGGTACCCGTAATGGTCCTGCAGCGCAAACATAACGTCGACAACCAGCGTCTGGGGGTGTTCTGTCTTTGCAACCAACGCGCTAAGCTCGTTTCTGATTTTTTCGGGCAGCATTTAATATCCTATCGGTCAATATCCGGTAAAACATAATCGATCGAACCGCATATGGCGATCAGGTCCGCAAGGCTCTCTCCGACACACACGAATGACAAAGCCTGTATGTTCGCAAACCCGGGTGTTCGGATTCGCATCCGGTAGGGATAACCGAGACCGTCGCTGACCACGTAATACCCCTGTTCGCCACGGGGAATTTCACAAGCGGCATAGGCTTCCCCCCGGGGAATTTTGGGTCCGCTGGTCACATTGACAAAATGATGGATCAGACTTTCAATGTCCTTGAGCATATCGCTGCGCCGGGGTATTGCGTAGCGATAGTCATCGGTGATATACCTTCCTTCCGGCAGATTTTCGGCGGCCTGCTGGATGATTCTGATACTCTGGCGCATTTCCTCGATCCGCACAAGGTAACGGGCGTAGCAGTCCCCTCCTGTGGCGGTGGGAACATCAAACATAAAATTAGCGTAACCGGAATAGGGAAACTGCTTGCGCAAATCCCATTCCAGGCCACAGGCCCTCAGGTTGGGTCCGCTCACGCCACGGTCGATGGCATCCCCCAGAGAAAGCCGGCCCACCCCTTGTGTTCTGGCTTTGAAAATCGGGTTATGGGTAATCAGTGTTTCATACTCTTTAAGCGCTTTGGGAAAGATCTTGACAAAGCGATCCAGAGGTTCTTTCCACCCATCCGGCAAATCTGCGGCTACGCCCCCGATCCGGAACCATGACGGATGAAGCCTCCCGCCGGTGATCAATTCAACGATGTCCAGAATCATCTCCCGTTCTCGAAAAGCATAGAAATTGGGTGACATCGCACCGGTATCATGAACAAAGGTCGCGAACCAGACCAGATGGTTGCTCAACCGGAAAAGCTCGCTGAGCATGACCCGAATGACCTGAGCCCGGTCCGGGACCTTTATCCCGGCAAGTGTTTCAATTGCCATCACATACGGCAGATTGTTGGCGGCTCCTGCCAGATAATCGACACGATCCGTATAGGGGATAAACTGATGCCAGGTTTGTCGTTCACCGATCTTCTCCACTGCGCGATGGTGATAGCCGATGTCCATATCCAGCCCGGTGATCTCTTCACCGTCAAGGGAGACAATATAGCGCATCAATCCGTGCGTGCTGACGTGATGCGGACCGACATTTAAGACGAGGGGGTGTTCGCCGTCGGTCTTCTTTACGTAAAATCCCCCATCCAATGGCTGGTGACGTCGCGCATCTTCACCGGTATACGCGGGCAACTCGGTTGCACGGCCGGGATAATTTTTGCGCAGCGGATGTCCTTCCCAGTCATGGGGCAAAAGCAGACGGCGCAGATTCGGGTGCCCCTCGAAGCGAATGCCGAACATGTCGAACACCTCCCGCTCATACCAGTTGGCGGAAGGCCAGATGTCTGTTATGGATGGTGTGACCGGATCATTTCCGATCAGCGGCACTTTCAGTCGCACCCGGCAGGCGGGGTCGAAGGAAAGCAACTGGTAGACAAGGGTATAATCCGGATAGACGTTCCGCTGCCGCCGGGCCGACTCGTCAATGGCGGTCAAATCGTTCAGGCGCCGGAATCTGGGGGTTGACTTATGTTTGAGAAAGCATAGGATTTCCTTAAGGCGGTTTTGAGGAATTTCAAAGACAATCATGTCCGAGGTGTTCGGCGTTTGTACGACGGCACTGCCGTAACGATCCTTTAATTGACGCGCAAGGCTTTTATCCTGCTCACTGAGTTGGATTTGTTGCGACGACGGTGTCCACATAAGATCTGTTCGGCTGTCCCGGAATTTCGGGGGTGTGGCAGAGGTTCCTCGGATGACGGCCCTTTCCATCCCCGGTCCTCGGGGATCACGGGACTTTGTCTTTCCATCCGTCAGGATCGGCTTGCGGGTTCCCTGGCTTCCCCCGGAAAGATGAAATATGGATCGTGCAGGTGTTTCGGTTCCGATTTTCTCCTGCAATTTTACAATCCCCTGCAGCACGGCTTCGGGTCGCGGGGGACAGCCCGGAATGTAAACGTCTACCGGCAGAATCTGATCCACCCCCTGCACGACGCTATACGCATCATACATGCCGCCGCAATTCGAGCAAGACCCCATGGAAATAACCCATTTGGGTTCGGCCATCTGCTCATAGAGGCGTAAAACGATCGGTGCAATCTTTTTAAAAATGGTTCCGGAGGTAATTAGAAGATCCGACTGACGCGGAGAGGGCCGCAATACCTCGGCGCCGAAGCGGGCTAGATCATAACGTGAAGTTAAGGCCGTTGCTTCCTCAACAAAACAGCAGGACAGACCGAAAAACATCGGCCAGAGACTGTACTTGCGGGCCCAGTTGAGCAATGCGTCAGTTCCGCCCAGGAGCCTTTGGTTCAGTGAGTTTCCGATCGTGGGCCCCATTCAAGCCCCCCCTTTTTCCAGAGATAAAATAATCCCAAAAGCAACCAGAGAATAAAAAAGGATATCCGCAGCCATCCCGACCAGCCCAGTTCATCGTAGGCAATCGCCCAGGCGAAAATAAAGGCGCCTTCAAGATCAAAAATCAGAAAAAAAACGGCGACCAGGTAAAAAGGAACCGGATATCGCAGACGGGCGGATCCGGTAGGAATGATGCCGCATTCATAAGGTCTTGATTTTTCAATGGTTTTTTTCTTTTCGCCCAGCCAGCTGGTGAAAAAAAGGATAACCCCCATCAGTAGAAACACCATGATGGTATAAACAATCAAACTAAAAGCACCTGGTTCCCATGAGGACATGTATGCTGTCAACGGCAATTTTAGCGGGACCATAGGTTTTCCTCAAAATCAAGAATAGAGTCGATTTAATTATTACAAATATTAAAAGAAAACAAGGTCAAATAAACAAAAGCCGCCGCCTGTTAAAAGGAAGCGGCAGAGGCTCCCCGCGCTACCAGAGAGCGGTATTAACGCTTTACGCAAGGCGGGGTTCCTACCTCTAACCAGCAACCGGTTGTCAATGCCGACCTCAGGAAAACCCTTAAAGAGTATAAGGAATGCGTTCTTGAACTGGCAGGGATAGAGAATTGACGATCCTTTAAATGAAGATACTCCCGCCCAGTCAGAGTTACCCTAAATCTACGATGTACATCGGTTTCTTTATCAGTAAGAGCCGTACCTGGCAACCTTTGCGGTTTCTCAGATAGTTTTTGATTTCTTGCTTGAACCCAGTGCAATTTGTGATACACATGGTGAAAGGATTCTTTCTCTACAAATAGCTTAGTAAAACAGATAGTTGCTAATCCAATTG
>CAZSON010000284.1:0-3838 GCA_964608375.1 uncultured Desulfobacter sp.
GTCACTCGCCCCAGCTGCGAGGCAATCGTTCGGGTGCTATCACGCTGAATGTCGTCGAGCCCTTTTCTTTGCTTTTTTCACCGTCGCTCTGATTTCTCCAAGCCTGAAGGGCTTGGTTATAAAGTCGTATGCCCCCTTGATTAAAGCCTCTCGGGCGCTCTCCAGAGTTCCGTAACCGGTGATGACGATCACTTCGCTGCCGGGACATTTTGCTTTAACCCTTTCTAGAAACTCCATGCCGTCAACGCCCTCCATCTTCAAATCGGTGATGAAAACATCGAAACACTTTTCATTCAACCGATCAAGAGCGCTTTCACTATTAGTAAAAACTTCAACCACATATCCGTCATCTTCCAGTTCCGGTTTTAAGCGGTCGCCGACAATCGGCTCATCATCAAGAATGCATATCGTTGTCTTTTCCATTATTCAATTTCCTTTTCTCACAGCTGCTTGAGGCGCTAGTTTCGTTGGCTTCCCCTGCATGATCCATGAATTTTTCCATATACCTTGCGACATCCGCATCATTTTTTAGCAACACGTCAAGTTGACGGGTAAATCCAATCAATCGCCCGATCAGATTTAGATTCTTTCTTATCTGTTCTTCGGTTAGATCGATCGCCCGGGCAATCACCAAATCCCCGCTTATGTTGACCTTAAAATCGACCCTTTCTAAAATATTCATCAAAAGCATTGCTCTCCGTGATCGTCGGGTGATATCGGTCACTCCACCGAAAAATCGAAAAGCGATATAATTGTTTTCCGTCTGGGGACCCACTGCGGCCTCAACCGTTGTAAAATGATAGCCCAGGGGCAGACTCAGGCTGACATAGTCGTTGCCGATAACCCCAAGATTCACCCCTGGGAAGTTGTTACCCAATACTTCGGTGCTCCGGGTTCGTGTCACACTTGACATCAGACCTTTGAAATCAACCGGAATTGGCTCCATGCTCCAGGTATCAGGTGAGCTCAGTCCTTCCCAGATCGCCCTCATCGGAACAGAGGTAATCTGATCGGGATCGATATACTTTTCCTGACCGACTTCCTCGCTGATTCCCCCGCCAAGATCAATCAGTACAAGGTCCAGTGGAATGTGTGATTTCAACCGCTTTCCACCTCTCCGGATAAAGGCTCGCGGATCCTTACCGATCTGAGTTAACGCCTGAAATGATTTTTCATGCGCAAAGTGCATGACATCGTGAAATGATCGGCACCCTTTAGGGGTAAAATTGGGCGCATTCGGATCGGTCAGCGAAAGAGGGGAGATCTTTTTAAGCAGTCTGTGCAACACCTGGTATTCCTTTGTGGTTTCAAAAACCGGCTTTTGTAATAGCTGGTGTTTAAGCAATGCCTCCAAACGGCCTTCATAGACGATATTTCTTTCGGCATCTACCGTTATCAGCTGATTGTGTGTCAGCAGTTCTGTGGCGACTCCGGTTCCTACAATTGTCGGAACCCTGAATTCCCTCGCAACAGTAGCCATGTGGCCGGTCGTGGTACCCACATCGGTAATGATCGCACTGGCCAGGGGTATAATCTTAGCCAGCCAAGGCATTGCATACCGTGAAACCAGGACGGCTTCAGCCGGAAATCGGTTTAGGTCGTCACCGCTTTCAACGATATAAACCGGTCCGGCCCCGATGCCCCGGTAAGCGATCATACCTTTTTCATTTATGAGAATTGGGTGCTCTTTCATCACTTCAAAAAGCTCAGGTTGCGTATTGCGTTCTGGCCGAACAATCTTAAGAGGCCGGGCCTGCAGAATCCAGAGTCGTTGCTTCTTGTCCAGGCTCCATTCCACATCCAAAGGCCTTTTGAAAAATCTTTCCAGCATCAGGCCGGTCTCCGTGATTTGAGAGGCTTGCTGTGACGTCAGACATGGCTTGTCCTGAAGCTCTTTCGACACCTTCCGGGCGGGTCCACGCTCAAACGGGGCGAGCATCCAGCGTTTGGAATTAATCTTTTGTTCCACGACCGCATTGGGAGGATTACGTGCAATCCGAAAGGTATCGACCGCTCCTTGTCCTTCCACCACAACTTTTCCTAAACCCCAGCTAGCGCTCAATATCGATTCCAAAGTATCCGGATTGCTCGGGTCCAGCGTATATAGTACACCGGCCACCCGGCTGGGAATCATGGTTTGATACAGAACAGGCATTGCCATTTCCATTGGAAAAAGATTCATTTTTAATCGATAAGTCAAACTCTCCGGATTGTAAAGGCTGGCCAACACCTTCTTAAACATTGAAAGCAGTTCATTGAAGCGAACATTTAAAAAAGAATCATGAAGACCGGCAAAACTCAAATCACCATCCTCACCCACCGCACTGCTGCGGACTGAGAAATAGGTTATCTCTGATTTCTTTTCACAGATCTGTTCTGCTGCATGACGGATATCTTTCCGGATACCAGGCGGTACTTCCCCACCCAATATCATGAGGCAGATAGCGCTGGATACCGATTCAACCGATTTTTCCTCTTTTGCGAAGGCTTCAATTAATGGAGCGATCTTTTCGAAAAGATTGTTATAAGCCAGATAATCTCGGAAACATCCGATTGTCGCAACAAAACCGGGCGATAGATTAATCTTTGGCAGATCGATTAATTTTGATAGATTATATGCTTTATATCCAACGGTATCCTCCATGCCCTCTTCGATTTCATTTAAGAGATATACCCGTTTGGCGTCATGAATCACCATTTTACCCGATAGCTCAATCTCTAGCTCATTTGCTAAATTTTCAATGATTTCATAGATCGGTAAAAACTGGTTTTTGGTGATAAAATTCAAGTCATAGGCACTGCTCAAAACAAATCCTTTCAGTTTTTTCATACTGTCAATCAGGTATTGCTTATCGAAAACATAATCCCCTCCCATCTTTCCGTCCAAATCAGCGATGATCTCCATCCCGGCGTTGTTTTGCTGTAAGATATTTTGAAATCGCTTAAACAGCTCTGAAAAAGAAATTTGATTTTCTTTTTTCCTGCTGAAAACCTTTTTAATCGACTGGATTGCCCTGGCCATCTCCAACATTAATGGGCCTCAGTATGTTTAAAAAATAATCCTATAACAGCGCCAACAAAAAGAGCAATGATCACGCAGAATATACCATAGATCAGCTCTTTATGATAGGCAAGTTCGCCGATTTTCTGAATGATACCGACCTCTTTTACCTTATAATCGTAAACGGATCGCTTGATAATCACTCTGCCCTTCAAACGGGATGCGATAATTTGATATTCGCCGGGAACAGTCGAAGATGGAAAATGAAGGGTTGCCTCAAAAGCTTTTTGATCCTGCCGTAATGGCGAATAGTGGATTGCACCGTTTTGCTCCCCATAAAGCTGCTGGGATCTTTTCAATTTCGTTAATTGATTAAAAATCATATCGTCATTTAGACCGGCAGGCCTAACGGTAATGCGTTGTTTTAACTTTTTTACGCCCACATTGAGGACGTCCCATCGTTCTTTTCCTCTCTGCTGATCAGGCAAAAGCAGCTGATAAAGAAATGGCACCTGCTCCAACTCCACCTTTTTAAGATTCATCCAGAAAGGTCCAACCCGGCCTTTGAGATTAAATTTGGCATTTCTCTTGGGTCCTATGATTTCGACGAGAAGGTTTTGGTTGGCGGAAATTGATCCGGAAAGCGTCACCGTTTTTCCCGCAAAAAATGCACCGATTTCCAGATGTTCCGGTGTGATTTTCAAGATGAAAGAGTCGGCTGAAATTCCGGGGTGAACATATAAGAAAACTATGCCAAGGCTTATCAAAATAACATTGAATTGTCTGCCCAACATGGTTCAATCCCCTCCATAATAAGACAGAAGAACACTGGGTGGC
>CAZSON010000285.1:0-3835 GCA_964608375.1 uncultured Desulfobacter sp.
TTTGATATTTAGTTTTTTGTTTTTATATTTCCGAAAAAACCATGGCTATAGCAGAAACAGAAGAATCGGTTGATATCACCGAATACTACCATGTCCTCCTCCGGCACAAATGGACCATTATCGCCTCTTTGCTGATCATGGTTTGCCTGATCCTTTTTTTTAACGCTATTGCCACACCCATTTATCAGGGAACCAGTACTCTCATTATCGACAAGGAGAGTGGCAAATCACCGGTCACCGGTGAAAGAACCGATTACCAGAGCAGCCAGTCCGAATCTTTAACCTTTTTTTCCCATTTTGAATTGATCACCTCCCGGCCGGTTCTGGAAGAGGTGGTCCGGAAATTAAAATTAGATCAGATTGACTGGGAGCAACATGAAGAATTAGGGAAACTCACCCCTTTAAAACAACTTTTATCAAATTGGAAGACCAATATCCGCCGATTTCTGAAGCAGTTTTTTAAATCGATCAGCCCCCCGACAGTTGAAGATAAGATGGCCAAAGCGATCCGCAGGCTTCAGGATAAAGATGTAATTGAAATCAAACATATAGAAGACACCCGCCTTGTAAAGATCAATGCTTTTACATCCTCTCCGCAACTCTCCAGGGATATGGCCAATTCGGTGGCCCAGGCGTATATCGACTTTAACACGAATAACCGGCTGAAATCATCTCAGGGAACCATCGGTTATCTCACCGATCATCTGTATGAAATACAAAAGAATCTGGAAGATGCTGAACGAACGTTTCTTGAATTTAAGCAGCATGCAAAATTGATCTCCATGGAAGAAAGTCAGCGTGTCATCACCCAAAAAATAACTGAATTTACCGATGCGTACATCAAGACAAGAAATCGCCGCCTCGAGCTCGATTCCAAACTTGCTAAAATAAATCAAATTTCAAAATCGGCCAAGGGCCTCAGGCATCTAAGTTCCCTGATCGAAAATGATCTGATCAAAAGCCTTTACAGTCAACTGGTCAACACCGAGGTTGAATTATCCCGCTTGGGTAAAGTCTATAAACAAAAGCACCCCAAGATCGTTCAAATCAAAAACAAGGCCGATAACATCCGCAATAAACTCAAGCAGGAGATAACAAAAGAGCTGGACAACCTGAAGGCGGAACGGGAGGTCCTTGTGGCAAAAGAAAAGGTGTTGCAGGAGACCATGAATGATTTTAAAAATGAGGCGCTGGACCTTAACAAAAAGGAATTTCAGTACAATATCCTGAAAAGAAATGTGCAGATGAATCAGAACCTCTATGATACTCTTCTTGCCCGCTTAAAGGAAGCCGATCTAACGGGGAATATCGATATCTCAAACATACGGATTACCGAAAAAGCGGTGCTTCCGAAGAAACCGGTCAGGCCTAAAAAAATACTCAATCTGATTCTGGGGGTGATATTTGGGCTTTTGATCGGAGTGGGATTCAGTTTTATGCTAGAGTATATCGACCGGTCAATTACTACGGAAGCGGATGTTAAAAAATATATCGATCTGCCGGTCCTGGCAATGATCCCGGTTTCCAACCTTCCAAACAGATAACCATTCAAAATAGCAAATGAAAAAACAAACGCTAAAATCACCCGATCTGCTCAGCAATCTGGGAGCGTTGCATGCCAAAGACCCGCGCTTTGCCGAAAGCTTTCGATATTTAAGGACAAATATCGAATTTTCTTTTTTAGAAAAAGAATTTCAATCCCTGTTAATCACCAGTACAGCCCCGGATGAAGGCAAAACAACCACCGCACTCAACCTGGCCTATATCCTGTCCCAGGCCGGAAAGACGGTCTTAATAGTTGACGGCGATTTACGAAAACCAAGGCTAAGCCGGTTGCTCCCCCCCCAAGACTCCCCGGGATTAAGCGGGCTTCTCTCCGAAGTCTTAAATACCGATGTACAATCCGGATCCCTCTCCGACTATGGATTGAGTGATCTCTTTTGGTTGATTTCATTTCAAAAAAAAACGGGCATTTTGCATATTTCTCAAGGGAATGAAAAAATCGATATTTCTTTTTTACATGGCAAATTTATCGATATCAACTGGCTGACAAGACCAGAAGAAAAGAAACTGTTATCCATACTGGTCCGCAATAAGGTCATTGATGAAGAACAGGCCCAGCAGAGTTTGACCCGGCAAAAAGACACCGGCCAGCAACTGGGTTACATCCTGATCAACATGGGTTTTGTCAATCCGGACGGCCTCGAAGGATATCTCAAACTCCACACCATCGAAGGGTTGAGAATCGGTTTGGAGTTCAAATCCGGATCTTTCACCTTTGAAAAACTGCATGTATCTCATTTTGAAAAATCCTCGTATAACCCGCTTGACGTATCCCAGATTTACAAGGAAGTCATCATTGGATCGGAGGAGCTTCCCTTTTTCCAAAAAAATATTTATAGCGCCATTGTGGAAAGCCCTGTGGAAAACCTCTTTTTTTTACCCGCAGGGCCCCCGCCGCCGAAACCCGCCGAGCTTCTCGGTTCATCTCAGATGTCATTTTTGCTGTTTTTCTTGAGAAATCGGTTTGATATCCTGGTGGTTGATTCTTCTCCGGTTTTACCAACGAGTGATCCGCTTCTTCTGGCGCCCCAGTTGGGAGGGGTGGTTCTTGTCGTCAAATCCGGTCATTTAAACCGGGTCATCATTCAAAAGGCGATCGAACAGTTGCAAACAACCAAAGCAAACCTGATCGGGGTGGTTCTCAATCAGGTAAATTTTCAAAAAGAGCGCTATTATCAATACTATTCCAAGTACTATGGAAAAAAGTAACCTGATTCACAGATACGCCCATGCTCCATGTCTAACTCGCAAAAACACCTTTTCCCCATCATCATTTCCATTTTTATCCTGATTCTTTTTTTCCTTACCGCCTATCCCCTCTCCCTCAGGCTTTTCTCACAAATCCTTTATCAAAAAGGGATCAACCGCTTCGAAGATAAACAATATGATTCGGCCGTATATTTTCTCGAAAAAGCGGCCTCCTATCAAAGCAACGACCCGAAAATTTGGAAGGCGCTGGGAAATGCTTACCATTTTAAGGGGGGAGATAAGGGATTAAAGGATGCGTTCAAGCTATCAAAGAAAGCAAAAGTGGCGCTTCTCAAAGCCACCCGCCTCAACTCGTTTGATTCAGAAGCCTTTCTGCAACTGGCTGTGGCAGAAGCCCGTTTAGAGCTGCTTGATCCATATATTTATCCAACTAAAAGACAAAATTCATATAACCCGCTTCCATACTTTAAAACAGCCATTCGGTTAAGACCCAACAGTGTTTATTATCGCCGTATCTTCGCCCGTTATTTGAGTGGAAAAAACAACAAAACGCTTCTAATGCAAACAATTACCGATATGGCGCGTATCTACCCCCAAACATATTATAAGATCAAAAAAGAACCGTACTGGTCTTCTGAAGCGTCTAAAGCCTTTCAAAAAGGGCTCAACCAGGCCATTGAAGAAAAAATATCGCTTCGAAACACTCACATGGTCATGTCCGCACTTCTGGCGGGTGAGCAGAACTGGCCGGCTGCCATCAACCATTACAAAGCCGCCTTAACCCGGCAGCCGGATGACAACGGTGCTGGAAATTATCTCCACTTGGGTCGTCTTTATTTGAAAAATGGACAGATGAAAGAGGCGGAAGAGATATTCCTCAAAGGCATAACCATGAGCCGCAACAGGGAAGATGCTCTTGAAGACCTCTATTGGCGATATAAAAAAAAGGGTTATCCGGAGGAAATTGAACATCTTTTTAAACGAGTCAGAAATAGGATCGGAATTTTTCCCCAGATCGATATCCTGCTGTCCCGGGTCTTCATGGATCAAAAAAAATACCGCC
>CAZSON010000286.1:0-3805 GCA_964608375.1 uncultured Desulfobacter sp.
TGCTATCACGCTGAATGTCGTCGAGCCTTTTTCTTTGCTTTTTTCACCGCCGTCCTGATTTCTCCAAGTCTGAAGGGCTTGGTTATAAAGTCATATGCCCCCTTGATCAAAGCCTCTCTGGCGCTCTCCAGCGTGCCGTAACCGGTGATGACGATCACCTCGCTGCCGGGACATTTTGCTTGAACGCTTTCTAGAAACCCCATGCCGTCAACGCCCTCCATCTTCAGATCGGTGATGAAAACATCGAAACACTTTTCATTCAACCGATCCAGAGCACTTTTACTACTAGTAAAAACCTCGACCACATATCCGTCATCTTCCAGTTCCGGTTTTAGGCGATCGCCGACAATCGGCTCGTCATCAAGGATGCATATGGTTGTCTTTTCCATTTTTAAATTTCCTTCTCTTAGGAGTTCTTGCGGGGTTATTTTTTGTTGGATCCCCTTGTATGAACCATGAATTTCTCCATATACCTTTCGACATCTGCATCATTTTTTAGTAACACGTCAAGTTGACGGGTGAATCCAATCAATCGTCCGATAAGATTAAGATTCTTTCTTATCTGATCCCCGGTTAGATCGATCGCCCGGGCAATCACCAAATCCCCGCTTATGTTGACTTTAAAATCGACCCTTTCTAAAATATTCATCAAAAGCGTTGCTCTCCTGGAACGCCGGGTAATATCCGTCACCCCCCCGAAAAACCGAAAAGAGATATAATTGTTTTCTGTTTTGGGGCCAACTCCGGCCTCAACCGTTGTAAAATGATAGCCCAGGGGCAGACTCAGGTTGACATAGTCGTTGCCAATAACCCCCAGATTCACACCCGGGAAGCTGTTACCCAATACTTCAGTGCTCCTGGTTCGTGTCAGGCTGGACATCAGGCCTTTGAAATCAACCGGAATCGGCTCCATGCTCCAGGTATCGGGTGAGCTCAAACCTTCCCAGATCGCCCTCATCGGAACGGACGTAATCTGATCGGGATCAATATATTTTTCCTGACCGATTTCATCGCTGATTCCGCCGCCGAGATCAATCAATACGAGGTCCAGTGGAATGTGCGACTTCAACCGCTTTCCGCCTCTTCGGAGGAATGCTCGCGGATCCTTACCGATCTGAGTTAAGGCCTGAAAAGATTTTTCATGCGCGAAGTGCATGACATCATGAAATGATCGGCACCCTTTCGGTGTAAAATTGGGTGCATTCGGATCGGTCAGCGAAAGTGGGGAGATCTTTTTCAGTAGTCTACGCAACAGTTGATATTCCTTTGTGGTTTCAAAAACAGGCTTTTCCAGTAGCCGATGTTGGAGCAATTCCTCCAAACGGCCTTCGTAGACAATATTTCTTTCGGCATCTACCGTGATCAGCTGATTAGACGTCAGCAGCTCTGTGGCCAGTCCGGTTCCCACAATTGTGGGAACCCTGAACTCCCGCGCAACGGTGGCCATGTGGCCGGTCGTGGTACCCACATCGGTAATAATCGCACTGGCCAGGGGTATGATCTTGGCCAGCCACGGCATCGCATACCGTGAAACCAGGACGGCTTCGGCGGGAAACTTGTTGAGATCATCGCCGTTTTCAACAATCCAAACCGGTCCGGCCCCGATACCCCGATAAGCAATCATCCCTTTTTCCTTTATGAGAATCGGGTGTTCTTTCAAAACTTCGCTGAGCTCCGGTTGTGCAGTCCGTTTTGTCCGAACGATCTTAAGTGGCCGGGCTTGTAAGATCCAGACTCGCTCCTTCTTGTCCAGGCTCCATTCCACATCCAAAGGCCTTTTGAAAAACCTTTCCAGAATCAGACCGGTTTCCGTAATCTGGGAGATCTGTTGCGACGTCAGGCACGGTTTGTCCTGCAGAGCTCCCGGCACCTTCCGTGCGGACCCACGCTCAAGCGGGGCCAGCATCCAGCGTTTGGAATTGATCTTCTGTTCCACGACCGCATTGGGGGGGGTGCGCGAAATTCGAAAGGTATCGATAGCTCCTTGCCCCTCCACCACAACTTTTCCTAAACCCCAGCTGCCACTCAATATCGATTCTGAAGTATCCGGATTACTGGGGTCCAGCGTATATAGTACACCGGCCACCTGGCTTGGTATCATGGTTTGATACAGAACAGGCATTGCCATTTCCATTGGGAAAAGGTTCATTTTCAATCGATAAGTCAAACTCTCCGGATTGTAAAGGCTGGCCAGCACCTTTTTAAACATTGAGAGCAGTTCATTGAAGCGAACATTTAAAAATGAATCGTGAAGCCCGGCAAAACTCAATTCACCATCCTCACCCACTGCACTGCTGCGGACTGAGAAATAGGTTATCTCTGATTTTTCTTCACAGATTTGTTCGGCTGCATGAAGGACATCTTTGCGGATATTGGGCGGTACTTCTCCACCTAGTATCATGAGGCAGATAGCATTGGATACGGTTTCAACCGATTTTTCCTCTTTTTCGCAGGCTTCAATCAGTAGGGCGATCTTTTCGAAAAGATTGTTATAAGCCAGATAATCTCGGAAACATCCGATCGTCGCAACAAAGCCGGGGGCCAGGTTAATTTTTGGCAGGTTGATTAATTTTGATAGATTATGGGCTTTAGATCCAACGATATCCTCCATGCCCTCTTCGATTTCATTTAAATGATATACCCGTTTGGCATCATGAATAACCATTTTGCCCGACAGCTCAATCTCTAGTTCATTGGCTAAATTTTCAATGATTTCATAGATCGATAGAAACTGGTTCTTGGTGATAAAATTCAAATCATAAACGCTGCTCAAAGCCAATTCTTTCAATTTTCTCACGCTGTCAACCAAGTATTGTCGATCGAAAACATAATCCCCTCCCATCTTTCCGCCCAAATCGGCGATGATTTCCATCCCGGCGTTGTTTTGTTGTAAGATATTTTGAAATCGCTTAAACAGTTCTGAAAAAGAAATTTGATTTTCTTTTTTTCGGCTGAAAACCTTTTTAATCGACTGGACTGCCTTGGCAATCTCCAACATTAATGGGCCTCAGTGTGTTTAAAAAATAACCCGATGACGGCTCCAACAAACAGGGCAATGACAACGCATAATATACCATAGATCAGTTCTTTATGATAGGCGAGTTCGCCGATTTTCTGAATGATGCCAACCTCCTTTACCTTATAATCGTAAACGGATCGCTTGATAATCACTTTTCCCTGTAAACGGGATGCGATAATTTGATATTCACCGGGAACAGTCGAAGAAGGAAAATAAAAGGTTGCCTCAAACGCTTTTTGATCCTGCCGTATGGGCGAATAGCGGATTGCACCGTTTTGTTCCCCATAAAGATCCTGGGATCGTTTCAATTTTGTTAATTGGTTAAAAATCATATCGCCATTTAAACGGGCAGGCTTGACGGTAATGCGTTGTCTCAAATTCTGTAAGCCCACATTGAGGGCGTGCCATCGTTTTTCTTCTCTCTGATGACCGGGCAAAAGAAGCTGATAAAGAAAGGGCACCTGTTCCAACTCCACCTTTTCACGATTCATCCAGAAAGGTCCAACCCGGCCTTTGAGATAAAATCTGGCATTTTCCTGGGGTCCGATAATTTCGATGAGAAGGTTTTGGTTGGCGGAGATTGATCCGAAAAGCGTCGCCGTTTTTCCGGCAAAAAATGTACCGATTTGCAGATTTTCCGGCACGATTTTCAAAGTGAAGGAGTCAGCGGAAATTCCTGAGTGGGCATATAAAAAAACCATCCCAACGCTTAGCAAAATGACATTGAATTTTCTGCCCAACATGGTTCAATCCCCTCCATAATAAGACAGAAGAACACTGGGTGGC
>CAZSON010000287.1:0-3791 GCA_964608375.1 uncultured Desulfobacter sp.
TTGTTCAAGCCCCAGCATCCCCAAATACGGTGAACGCCCCATCAGCACCACTTCACGCGTTGTAAATGGAAAATCGGTCTGGAGCGTCTGAGGGACGAATGCGATGGTTCTGCCCAGGGCTTTGCGGGAATAGGTGTTAATCGGACGGCCCATGATTTCAAGGCGGCCGTTTTGAACCTTCAATATGCCGGACATCGCTTTCATCAAGGTCGTTTTTCCGGAACCGTTGGGGCCGATTATAATGAAAAATTCACCTTTTTGAATTGAAAATGAGAGGTTTTTCAAAATTGCCGCTTCACCGTAATTATGAATCAGGTTTTTTACCACAATCGCCATATTTATTTTCCGGATCGTTTTAGGAGAAAGATAAACATCGGTGCGCCGATCATGGCGGTAATTACACCTGCAGGCATTTCGCCCTGCTGTGGAAGAACCCTAGCGAGCAGATCACAAATGATCATGTATGCTCCGCCGCCGATGATACAGCTCGGAACGAGTATACGATGATCAGGGCCCAACAAAAGCCTGAGGAGGTGGGGAATCACCAGTCCCACAAAACCGAGCAGACCGACCTGGCTGACCGTGGTGCTGATCATAAATGAAGTGGTGATAAGAAGTATAAGCGTCACTGCCCGGATATTTACCCCCATGCTTTGTGCCATTTCTTTTCCCAAAAGGAGAAGATTCATCGAATGAGACTGCCAAAAGATCATGATAAAACAGGGGAAAATTAATCCAACGAGTATGCCGACGTGCCGGATATCGAGCATGGAAAGATCGCCCATAAGCCAAAAAATGATGTTATGAAGCCGGGAGTCCTGTGTCAGGGAAAGCAGGAACATGATAATTGCCGAGCAGAAAGCGTTGACCATTACGCCGGACAAAAGGAGGGAATCTTTTTTCAGAATCGTCTGTCCGGACGACATCACAAGGATCAGCAAAAGCGTACCCACGCTTCCGGCAAATGCAAAGAGACTGACGCCTACAAATCGGGAAAATCCCAACAAGATCCCCAGGATGGCGCCTACCGCCGATCCACCTGAGATGCCGAGGATATAAGGTTCGGCCAAGGGGTTTCTGAGGATCGCTTGAAATACAAGGCCGCCGAGAGAAAGAGTGGCCCCAACCAGGCCGGCGAGAAGAACGCGGGGAAAACGAATTTGCCAGATAATCGCGCTCGCCATGGAGTCTGAGGTTTTCCCGCCCAGAAGTGACTGCCAAACCGAACGGATTCCGCTTTTGGTAGATCCGACCGAAATGCCGAGGATCATAGCCAAAACCAAAAATAATGACAGCAGAACAGAAACCGCTATGATCCGTCGCAACAGAGCCGGCGTCTGGGTATTCACCGTTCTTCCTTATAGATTTCAGGGTGAATCAGCTTTGCCAGAAGTTCGAGACCGTCGACCAGACGGGGGGTGGGGCGGTCGAACAGATTGGAATCGACAACGAAAATACGGTCGTTTCGAACAGCCGGCATATCCGGCCATCTACTCCAATCGGCTTTGATCTTATCGAACATTTTTTCTCTGGCCATGGAGGTGATGATGAATATCTCAGGCGAAAGGCCCAGTATCTGTTCCCGGGAAAAGCGCGGGTATGGGACCGGGCCTTCGCTAAGATTCCTTCCTCCTGCCAGCGCAATGAGTTCATGCATAAATGTATCGGTTCCAACCGCAACAATCGGATTGATGCCGATCTGAAAAAAGACCCGGGGTCGATGGGTCGTTTTGGCGACCAGTGATTTGACATGTTGAATTCTATCATTCATCGAGCCGACCAGACGGTTTGCCTTGCCGGTGGCGCCCAGAAGTTCGCCGATTTTGATGATCGTCTGCATCACGGATGTAAAATCTATGGGATTGACCGCATAGACCGGTATTTTCAGAGATTCGAGCCTTTTGATCACTTCGATGGGATTGCCGTCTTTAACAGCCAGACAGAGGTCCGGCTTTAAAGCAACGATTTTTTCCAGGTCGAGATGAACATACGAACCGACCTTCGGCAGCAACAACGCGCCCGGGGGAAAATCACTGAACCGGGTCACCCCCTTTAACCGGTGCTCCTGTCCCAGAGCAAAGATGATTTCCGTGATGCTCGGCGCCATCGAAACAATTCGTTGCGGGTTATCTGACAACGTAACGGTCCGTCCCAACTGATCCGTCACCTGGAGAGCGAGACACAATTTCTCTGTTGTCAAAAAAAAACCGAGAACAACGAGCAGGGGGATTGCCGAATATGTAAATTTAAAGCGCCGGCTGGGGTCCCTGACAGGTGTATGACGAATTTCCTTCATTAAGAAAAGACAGATAGCATTTTCTTTTCTGATTGGCAATTGGGAACTGAAGGGATTATACGGGTTCCTTCTCCGTAACACCGGCTTCTTCAAACGTACTTATACCGGAAAATGCGTGCACAGCCGCTTCCATAATGCTGATGGCGAGCACACCACCGCTACCTTCACCCAGACGCATGCCAAGATTTAAAATTGGTTCGCATCCCAGGTAATCCAGCATCGCCCGGTGGCCCTGCTCTTCTGAACAATGCCCGGCAAACAGGTAATCTTTTACCATCGGGCAGAGGGTGTGTGCGATCAGTGCACCGGCCGTGGAAATAAAACCATCCATTACAGCCGGGCAGCCATGGTAGGCGCATGCGAGGATCGATCCTGCAATACCGCCAATCTCAAATCCTCCGACCTTCGCCAGAACATCGAGACCATCTCTGGAGTCGGGTTGGTTTGTCCGAATCCCCTGGCGGACGGCCTCCTGTTTTTTTTTAAGCCCTTCATCGTCTACCCCGGTTCCCCGACCGACCATCTCTATCGCGGTTTTACCTGTAATAACAGTGCCGATGGCAGCGGAGGGCGTGGTGTTGCCAATTCCCATATCCCCGGTTCCCAAAATATCAGCTCCTTGATCAATCCGGTCTGAAGCGAGGTTAAATCCGGTTAAAATTGCTTTCTCGGCATCCTGGCGCGACATGGCAGGGCCCTTTGCAAGATTAGCCGTTCCGCGTGCCACCTTATGAATTAAGAGTCGATCACCTCCCTGCATGGGGGCAGGATCAAGTTCAGGGATAATTCCCATATCCACCACCCATACTTCTGCCCCAACATGCCGGGCGAATACATTTATTCCCGCACCGCCGGCAAGAAATGTCCGGACCATCTCACCGGTAATCTCCTGGGGGTAAGGATTCACCCCTTCAGCGACCACGCCGTGGTCGCCGGCCATTATCAGGATAACTTTACGCGATATTGAAGGCGTGAGCGTCTGTTTGATTCCGCACAGCTGTTCGGCGATGTCATGAAGCTTCCCCAGGGCCCTCAACGGCATCACCAGCTGAGCTGTCCGGTCGCGGGCGGTTTCGATCCATTCTTTGTTTATGGGTCGGATGCCCTTGATGATCTCTTCCAATCCGATATTTTTATTCATCATTTTTTTCTTCTCCTTTTCAAATTGTCTTTCAGTGTGTCAAAAAAAAATCCCCAAGCGATTAACGCCTGGGGATTTACCGTCTCCACAAACCAAAGTTTAGATGGCAGGTCTTCTGACTTTCGGATCGTTCTACTTCCCCGGGCCTTCCCTCTCCGTTTGTTGACGAAGAAGTGGCATAAACCGGGGTTCGTCTCCTGTTACAGCGGCGGGTCCGTACCGGATTTACACCGGTTTCCCTATTAAGCCCGGATGGGCGCCATCAAACTGCACCGCGCAATTTTTTGACTTCTATATGGATGATTTAATCCGGCTTGTCAAGATTTTATTGGTCAATTTTCTCTAAGCTTCTTT
>CAZSON010000288.1:0-3770 GCA_964608375.1 uncultured Desulfobacter sp.
GAACCCGCGACTTCGACCTTGGCAAGGTCGCACTCTACCACTGAGTTATTCCCGCTCAGGCTTTCTACAAACTTATAGATTACCGCACATCGATAATATTGTCAATATCAAACTGGTCAAATTCGGAGTATTTTTCTAAACCGGATAAAATAGTCAATGCCCGACCACAGGGTAAACAGAAGCGCACCCCATAAAAAAAAGTTTCCAATGGCCGCCATATTAATGCCAAAATATGAGTAATGAAATAAAAGCGGTATGATGGCAGCGATCTGAAATCCGGTTTTGAACTTCCCGAGGTTTGACGCGGAAATATCTTCTCCTTTTTTGGCAAGGATATTCCTTAGGCCGTTTACCGCCAATTCCCTGCCGACAATAACACAAACCATCCAGGAGGGGATCCATCCATGTGATGCCAGCATAATAAAACTCGAAGAGACCAAAAGTTTATCTGCCACAGGGTCCATGACCGTTCCAAAAGTGGACACGAGCCCGTGACGTCTGGCATAAAACCCATCAAAATAATCGGTAATCGCGGCAGCACTAAATAAGAGAGCGGCAATGAAGGTGGGAAAGCGGCCGGTAAATAAAAGCAGAATAACAATCGCCGGTATAGCAGCCACACGAAACAGGGTCAACCTGTTGGGTGAATTCAGCATGTTTTCTTTTTCTTCCACCTTCACTTTGCTCTTTTGATCTTATTAAGTCGATTATCTATTTTTTCGCTTTTTCCCAATCGTCAAGAAATGACCTTATGCCCTTGTCGGTAAGCGGGTGAGCCGCCAGTTTGCTGAGAACCTTAAACGGAATCGTGGCAATATCTGCACCCATCATGGCCGCATCGAGCACATGGAGTGGATTGCGGATACTGGCAACAATCACCTCTGTATTATAGGCATAGTTGCTGTAAATTTCCACGATCTGTTCAACGATAAGCATCCCCTCGTGGGACAAGTCGTCTAAACGCCCCACAAACGGGCTCACATATGTTGCGCCGGCCTTTGCGGCCATCAGCGCCTGCAATGGTGAAAAAACCAGCGTTACATTGGTTTTTATCCCCTGCCCGGAAAGTTGACGCGTCGCCTTCAACCCGTCTATGGTCATCGGAATTTTGACAACTATATTGTCGTGAATCCCTGCCAGGTGCCGAGCCTCTCTGAGCATGCCCTCGACATCGAGACTGATCACCTCAGCGCTTACCGGGCCATCCACAATCTCACAGATCTCTTTAATGATCTCTTCAAAAGCACCGCTCTCCTTTGAAATGAGCGAAGGGTTGGTCGTCACGCCGTCAACCATCCCCATGCTGTCAGCCTCTTTAATTTCATCAATGTTTGCCGTATCAATAAAAAACTTCATCTGCCACACTCCCACCGATTATGAGTTCATCATCTTTTAGGTTTTATTTTTTTGTTGAACAAACTCATCTCTGCATCGTGTGCTGCAAAAATAGAGATCATTTCCCTCCACCCTCAAATGAACCCCGTTTCTTTTGGGAAAATAGACTTCACAAAAAGGATCCTTAACCATGACATCGTCGATTTCTCCGGCGGCTTTTTGAGAAACTGTTTTACCCGTTGTTGTGTTTTGAAGCATCCAGGACTTTAAAGCCCTGTAACCAAAATATACGATCGCTAAAAGTATTAATAGTTTCATCGGTACTTGAATATCTCTTGCCCATCACCGAGATTGTCCAGAAGATATTGCATATCTTTTTTCAGGACCGGATGAACAACTGTTGGATCTATATCACACATCGGCTTTAAAACAAAGCGTCTTTTGTGCATTCTCGGATGTGGAATCACAAGACCGGATGAATTGATCACCAGGTCGCCGCAGAGCAGGATATCGAGATCAAGAACCCGCGGGCCGTATCGGACCAGGTCTGAGATTCGACCGGCATTATGTTGGATCGATTTAATTTCACAGAGGAGCTGAAACGGATCAGAAACGCTTTGAATCTTAATCACCGCATTGATAAACCAATCCTGGTTTTTATAATCAACCGGTTCGGTCGAATAGAAGGGAGACTGGTTTTTTAAACAGGATAAACCCGGCTTGATTAGCGCTCTTATACCATTTTGACAATTTTTCAGTTTGTTACCGATATTCGAACCGATAGAAATATAGAAGGTGTGTTTCTGTTTCACCTTAAAAACCGGTGGAGCGGATCCTTTCGATAACCTCTTTCAGCCTCTCTTTTTCGACGGTTAAGGCCATTCGAACATACCCTTCACCTGCCGCTCCAAATCCATTTCCCGGTGTAACAACAATACCGGCCCTAGCTAAAAGATGGGTCGTAAACGTCGCTGACGAATATCCCTCGGGAATTTCTATCCATACATAAAATGTCGCTTTAGGCTTTTTGACCGACAGCCCCAGATCGATGAGCCCATCCACCAAAATGTTTCGACGTTCCTGATATTCCCTGTTCATATTTTGAACGCATGTTTGCTCACCTTCCAGCGCGGCAATCCCAGCGATCTGAATCGCCTGGAATGCACCGGAATCGATGTTGCTTTTTATCCCGCCGAGGCCCTCGATGATCTCTGGGTGGCCAACTGCAAAACCGAGCCGCCAGCCGGTCATATTGTAAGTCTTGGATAGGGAATGAAATTCTATCCCAACCTCTTTGGCCCCTTCGGTTTCAAGGAAACTTATCGGCTGGTATCCATCGAAAGCCATTTCAGTATACGCGGCGTCATGGCAGATTATTATGTTGTGCGATTTTGCAAATGAGACCACCTCTTCAAAAAATTCTCTTGTTGCAATGGCGGATGTAGGGTTGTTCGGGTAATTAAGGAACATCAACTTTGCGTTCTTTGCCGTTTCCACCGGTACTGCATTAAGATCGGGCAAAAAATCGTTTTCTTTCAATAAATCCATAAAATATGGGTTCCCGCCCGCGAACCGGACACCGATGGGGTAGACCGGATAACAGGGGTTAGGCACGAGAGCCCAATCGCCTGGATTGACAAAAGCAAGGGGGATATGGGCAATCCCCTCCTTTGACCCGATCAGGGTGACCACTTCTTTTTCTTCATCAAGCTTCACATGAAATCTGCGTTGGTACCAGTGGGCAATCGCCTGATTGAACTCACCCATACCGGAATAGGATGGATACCGATGATTTTGAGGATTCAGAGCGGCTTGATTCAGCGCCTCTATGATATGGATCGGGGTCGGCAGATCAGGATCGCCCACACCCAAATCTATAATATCGACCCCCTGCTGTCTGACTTCCTCTTTCTGCCGGTCTATCTCCTTGAATAAATAGGGCGGCAGGCTCGCTAATCGGTCCGATTTTTTGATGTTCATCATAATCCTTTTATGCCTCCATCATTCTATAGCTTCTTCACAAAGTTCACCTCGATATATAATACGGGCATCACCTTGCAAAAAAACATCGAAAAAATGATTTTCTTTAACTTTAAAATGAACCTTTAGGTATCCCCCGCTTCTTGTTTTAACCTTTATGGGGGGTGGGGATTTTGATTTGCAGGCCATTACCACCGCACAGGCGATCGCTCCTGTGCCACAAGCCAGCGTTTCATCCTCAACGCCCCGTTCATAAGTCCGGACGGCAAGGTTGCCATCTTCATCATAGCAGACAAAATTTACATTTGTGCCCTCCGGGGCGAACACCTGATGGTAGCGAATCTGTCGCCCCACTTCGACCACCTGAGCCTCCTCGATGTCACTCACTTCCACAACCACATGGGGTACGCCGGTATTTACACGGGATATGGAGATCGACCCTGTATTCATCTTTA
>CAZSON010000289.1:0-3764 GCA_964608375.1 uncultured Desulfobacter sp.
ATGGGGATCGGCTATCTCCGTATGGTTGACAGAGATATCGTTTCACGATCAGATTTGCACCGTCAGTACCTATACAATGTTGATGTTGTGGGACAACCGAAAGTCGAAGCCGCTTTTCAAAAACTGAACCGCTTAAATCCCGATGTGAAGCTCGATCCGATTCCGGAATCGATGAATTCAGCCAATGCCAAAGCGTTGATAGATGGTGTGGACATCGTCATTGACGGTCTGGACAGTCCCCAAACCCGGTATCTGGTTAATCGAACCTGCAACCATTTCAAGATCCCCTATGTCTTTGGTTCTGCTATTGAGAATTTTGGAAATGTTTCTACCATAGTGCCGGGTAAAACGTTCTGTCTGGAGTGTTTTATGCCGGGTTTAAAAGATGAGGATCTTCCGTCATGTGGCGTCGTCGGTGTTCATCCGTCCGTTTTGGGTTTGGTTACAGCGATTCAGGTTGCAGAAGCGGTGAGATTTTTGACCGGCAAGGACCCGAAATTGTTAAATAAGCTTTTATATATCGACCTCCAAGAGTTGACATTCGATACCATCGACATCTCTTCTTCACAAAACTGTCCTGTATGCGGTATCAAACCGGACGGATCGCCGGATCGTTTGGCAGAAAGCCTGTTTGTGGAAACATGTGCAAAGGATGGAATGAGAAATTTCATCATTTCTCCCAGGGAAAGGATTGAAATCGACATCGAACGTCTTGATACGGTTCTTAAAGAAAAAAGTTTGTCTGTAAAAAATTCCAGCAATTTTGGAATTAGTTTCGAGCTATCTGAAGGTGTGCAAGGGAGCTTTCTTAAAAGCGGCCTTATGATCGTGCAGACATCTCCAAAATTGAAAAGTGATATAAAAGACGACCTCTTTGCGACTTATAAATCTGTCCTTGTGGACGGATTGGGCTTATCCCCGGACATTTTGCCCGATGTCTGAAAAAAGCCCTTTTTCATTTTTCCACCTTGCTTTTCCGGTGTTGAATATACGCATCCCGGAGCGCCTCGTAGGGATCAATTGCAGCTTCTTTTAAAGACTCGTAATCACCCAATCGGAATGAGGTATCGTTTACAATCCTGTATCCATAGATTCCAATCGCTGCTTCAGTCGGTTCAATATAGGAAAGGGGGTTGATGAAACTGTCTCCAAGCAAACCGATTGAATCACGCAAGGTGGATGGGCCCAGAAAAGGCCAGACAATATAGATACCTTCTCCAATTCCATATGCGCCTAAGGTTTGGCCCAAATCCTCTTCACTCGGCTTTAAACGGGGATACCTCTTTGCCGGGTTTCCAAATCCGAAAATACCGAAGATACTGTTCAACAGAAACCGATCGATTTCCGCATGGGCGGATTTCCACTTTCCCTGGAGGATGCAATTGGTCAAACGAATAGGGGTGGTTAAGTTGGTGAAAAAATTACTGACACCAATCCGGGCCAGTTCCGGTACCACAGTCTTATATGCCTTTGTGACAGGCTTGAGGATCCAAAAGTAAAACTTGTCGTTAAAGTGAAACATCCCTTTGTTCCATAGCGAGAGCGGATCCGGAACAGAGAGCTCATCTTCATCTTCGTAATCATCATCATCTGAGACATCAGAATCGCCGGTTTGATCAGCCGTAACTTCTTTGTCGGTATCTGCTGACATCGTTGAAGCTTCTGCAGAAGCCGGCGGGTTTTGAAGTTGATGAAAAGATTGATCTGCCAGAGATGACGGAGGCTTTTCCGCAACATGGGCACATCCAATCAGGAAGGAGAAAAGAAATGAAATAAACACAATTTGATGTTTCAAAAGATGTAACGCTCCTCATATCAATCGTTCATCAGAAACGGTATAGATGATTCTTTTTCACCGCATTTGGTTATTGTTGAGCGATTTTCTTTTTTTGGGCCTTATTTTTCTTTTTCAGACGTTCGATTAATTGGTCGGGCGATTCTTTTCGAAGTATTTTTTTGAACTGGGTCCGATAGTTTTTCACCAGTCCCACCCCCTCTATGATAATATCGTAGACCTTCCATTTTTTTCCTTGAAGACGCATGTGGTAGTCCATCGGGATTTCAGCATTTTCCCGGACGATTTTAGTTTTTACAACCGCCTTTTTATCTTTGACAATTTCCTCACTCAGATAGAGCACTTTTTCATCATGGTACCCGCCCTGTACCTTGTTCAGATAAATATTTCCGAGAAGTGTGGAAAAAACATCGGTAAACTGATCCTGTTGTCCGGGATTAAAGCGCTTCCAGTTGCGGCCCAGCGACCGTTTGGACATCTCCCTGAAATCAAAGAATCCCCGCACAACCTTCCACAGTTTTTCCCGCTGGGCCTCTTTTTTGTCTTTTGCGTTGTATTGGGGGTCTTTTAAGATGCCGATGATTTCATCCATCGGCTTTTGCAGCGTTTCCGTAGGCGGTATGCCGTCGGCCGATGTCGTTATTACTACAAGCATCAGAACCAGTGATAGCGCAAGAAATTTTGTGGTCATTGAATCCTCCGGTTGTTCTATAACAGGGCTTGCGGGGTTATTTAACCCCGCCGAACACATATTTGCTTACCAATTCTTCCAAGTCAAGGGCGGACTCGGTTTCGGTTATCAGCCCTCCGGGTTTAATAATCTCATCGGAGCCCCCCGGAGAAAGTTTAATATACTTATCTCCGATTAATCCGGCAGTTTTGACCGAAGCGATCACATCATCGGTTAAAACCACTTTATCTTGTATTTTCATCTCCACAACGGCAACCTGCTTTTCAAAATTCAGTGAGATGTCGGCAATATGACCGATCTGAACCCCAGCCATTTCGATTTGGCCTCCTTTTTTAAGGCCGGTAATCGAATCGAAGTTGGCGAAGACGGAATATTGATTTTGGCCGATCCATTCCATTTTTCCCAGCTTGATGGTCAGGTATCCGATACATGCGATGCCTATCAAGATGAAAATGCCGACGTATGTATCAATGGTCGTTTTTTTCATAACGCCTCCCACGCCTAACAAACGATGAACTCATAAAATGAATTTTTTATCGACTCTGCGCTGGCAAGCACATCCCCTATGGTTTCTTCTTTTTTTATCTCCTCATAGCCGACGGTCACCGTAAAGCAGAATCCAGGATAAGGCTGAACCTCCAAAATTTCATTCCCTTTTAACTGGTTAGCCAATTTAGCGCAGAACATCCTGGCCTGTTTCAAGTTCGTGTTTGGGAGTATAACCATAATTTTATCCCGGCCTGCCCGGGAACAGGCGTCGAAAATACGGATGCGATTTTTAACCTGTGTGGCAAAATTTATCAGTACGGTTTGAGCAGCTAGATGCCCCATTTCCCGAGAAATTTCATTTAGATTTTCCAATTTAAAAAGGACCAGGGAAAAGGAAATTTTATACCGGAGCATCCGGGCCACTTCTTCCCTGAACTTTTTTTCCACCTGAAGCTGGGTGGGCATTCCGGTCAGTCCATCCTTTGGGGTGTCCAAACCCCGGATGAAATTCTGTACAATCGGATCCGAAGTATTCCGGATTTCCTCCGGGGTTCCTTCAAAGACGATACGGCCCTGATCCAACATGGCGACACGTTGAGAAATGTAGAAAATATCCGGTATCTCATGGCTGACCATCACGCCGGTAAATCCAAACTTTTTCTGATAATCGGAAATCATGTGGTGTACGGTTGCTTTGCGGACCGGATCGAGACCGGTGGTCGGTTCGTCAAAAAGTATAATCTCCGGGTCGGTGACCAGCGCCCTGGCCAGGGCGACCCTTTTCTTCAT
>CAZSON010000290.1:0-3763 GCA_964608375.1 uncultured Desulfobacter sp.
CATCGAAAAAAATACAGGGTTGTCGCTAAAGGTCGAAAATGCCAGCGCGGATCTTTTCGGCGGTTCAATCAACCTTTCGGGGTTGAAGGTGCGAAATGCAAACGGTTTTAAGGAGCCTTATCTTTTCCACCTCGGTTCCCTGGACCTTGATGTCTCCCTGTTAGACACGCTGAAGAGCAGGGTGATTACCATTTCGCGATTTGCCGTAAATCAGGCCGAACTCACTATCGAGCTTGGAAAAGATCGGCGGGTTAATCTCAAGGTTGTGCAAAACCGCTTAAAGCGCAGTAAAGCATCGACAGCGCAGCCACCTTCCCCTTCACCGGCACCGGGAACCGCAAAACCGCTGGAAAAACCAGATCGCGCGCCGGTCCAACTTCCGAAGGTCAACCTGGCCCGGGGTGAAATCGAAGCCGTTTTGCACTATGTTGATTATACGTACCCCAAGAAAGGAAAGCCTTTGCGGGTGGATCTGGCCGAGACGATAATTCTGCGCGACCTGAAGCTCGGGCAGGAGAATCGTCAATGGGCTGAAATAAACATAAAAGGTGGTCTTAAGGGAAAGGTAAATGTTTGCGCCACGGCCATAACCGGTAAAATAAGTCCTATCCAGGACCCTGTCGGCTTCAGCATGGATATAAAAGGTGAAATCGCGAACCTGAGCCGAGAACTGATCGACGCGTATCTGTCCGGTCAGGATTTTACGGTCAGAAAGATCAGCCTTCCCCTGGCGCTTAAAACCCGAAAAGGCGTGTTCGATCCTAAACTGTCGTATGTGACGGTTGCGATGGAAGGTGTAAAGCTTTCGGAAAAAATAGCCGAAAAATTTCTTGACGGTTTAGATTCTTTCGATCAGTTGACGGTTCCGATCCATATTTCCGGCACCCTTACGCACCCTGAAACAGAGGATTTTTCCACCGCCCTGATGCGAGCCGCATTGATTAACATAAAAGCCAACCCGCAGCTGCAGAAGATCCTGAAAGACCAGATCCTCAAAGCGTTGGGACAGGACAGTGCTGCCGGGGACAAAAAAGATGGCTCGCAGGGTGCAGCCAAAGAGGGAATAAAAATATTGGGCGATGTTTTAAAGGGGTTGCTAAAATAAACCGTCAGGAAAACAGATGAAACTGAATAAAATATTTTTTAAAAAAGCGGCAAAGTCGCTCATGCTTTTTTCGGTTTGCCTGTCTCTTGTGCTGCTGGCTACCGAACGCCCCCTCAAAGGGGAAGATGATGTGTTCAAACCGATGGGGGTTATCAGGCTGAACAAACCGGTTGATGCCCCTGATTTTACCCTTTCAGATCTAGAGGGAACAAAAAGAAGCCTGGGTGAATTTCGAGGCAAATTTATTCTGCTCAACTTCTGGGCCACCTGGTGACCATACTGCTACAAGGAGAGGTCCTCTCTGGAAAAGGTACATCAGTTGTACAAAGAAAAGGGCTTGATGGTTCTGGCCATCTCCATCGACCGGGGAAAAGATGAAACGGTGAGACAGTTGGTCAAAAGCTATGTCATCCGCAGACACCTAACCTTTGTCAATCTGCTAGACCCCGGCACCAAAACCGCGATGGAATACGGCGTACGGGGTGTGCCGATTACATTTTTCATCAACCCTGATGGAAAGGTAATTGCCGTTGCCAAGGGTTATCGTGATTGGAAAAAAAAGGAAGGCTTGGTGATGTTCAATCAAATGCTATCCGGTAAATAAAGATATGGGCGATGAGTCAATATACAAGGCAGTTCTGAAAAAAAACCACATAAAGCATTTTCACAGGGTTTAATAAAATGGGAAATAGGGTCATAACCACGTGTGCCATAGATTGCCCTGATAATTGCGGAATGATAGCAAAAACAAACAATGGCCGGTTGGTGAAGCTAGAAGGAAATCCTGAACATGACTTTACAAAGGGTTTCTTGTGTAAAAAAGGCTATCGATATATGGATCGTGTTTACAATGACAAGAGAATACTATTTCCGCTCAAGAAGGTTAAAGGCAGGTGGGAAAAGATCAGCTGGGATGAAGCATTTGATACCATTGCGGAGAAAATTAGATACTTCCAGGAGGCCTATGGCAACGGCTCCATCATGCATTTTTGGCGCACTTCTTCTTGGGGGGCAACAAAGCACCTTGTGAGAAGGGTCTTCAATCTTTTGGGAGGTGTGACCATCACAAAAGGGTCTCTTTGTTCCGGATCACTGATGGCTGCTCAAAAGGAGGATATGGGTGTGAGGTTGCCACACGATCCGGAAGATCTTTTAAATAGCCGAGTTATCGTGATTTGGGGCAGAGACCCGGCAAAAACCAACATTCATTTAATTCCAATTTTGGTAAAGGCTCGGAGACAAGGTGCGAAACTAATCCTCATTGACCCAACACGCACGAAAACAGCATTGATTTGTGATGAGCACGTCGCGCCCCGTCCGGGAGGTGACGGATATTTGGCCATGGGTATTGCCAAGGAAGTTTTGAGAATGGGTCTGATGGATTCTGATTTTGTCAAGAATCACACTGCGGGATTTGATGAATTTGTGTCCTTACTGGATTCTTTCCCCATGGAAGAAATTGTAGAAAAGTGTGACGTGAAGCTTCAAGTGATAACAGAACTGGCCCAAACCTATTCTGAGCAAAAACCTTCCTCAATACTTTTGGGGTTTGGATTAAATAAATGGGTGCACAGTCCTGAAATGATTCGCCTCATCGATGCCCTTGCCGCTATAACCGGTAACCTGGGTATTGAAGGGGGCGGTGTTAACGAAGCGTTTAACACCAGAAGACACTTTGACCCTCAAATCCTGGCTGAAGATTCTGTACAATATAGACGAGAGATCCCGGAACCGCTTTTGGGGGAGGGAATTATCAGATCCGAGGACCCACCCATTAAGATGGCATGGATCAATGGAACAAATCCGGTTGTCTCATGTCCTAACTCAAACAAGGTTATTAAGGCCTTAAAGGGTCTTGATTTCTTGGTTGTCGTAGATCACTTCATGACGGACACTGCCGATCTAGCCCATATTTTCCTTCCCTCAACGACCTTTTTAGAAGAGGAAGACATTGTCGTCAGTTGGGGGCACAATTGGATCGGCCCAGTCAACAAGGTTATTGAACCTCTTGGAGAATCCAAGTCAGACCTGCAGATCGCTCAAGAGCTGTCAGGGAGACTCGGGCTAGAGAAGGAAATGCAAGGGACGTCAAGGGAATGGTTGAATAGGATTTTCCGGCCAATGGAAAAGGCGGGGCTATCCGTGGACCAGGTCATGGGCTCTCCCGCCAAGTGTCCCATAAACCCAAACGTGGCCTTTAAAGACAAGAAATTCTCAACGCCTTCCGGTAAGTTCCAATTCATGACAAAATTCTATGTGGAACGGGAGAATAGTTTCCCATACTATCTTTTGACAACATTGGGGCACAAATGGATCAACTCTTTGATTTTGGAAGACGAACACCCGAAAATCCCTCAGGTGCGGATCCATCCGAACCTGGCCCATAAAAAAGGAATTATTGAGAAATCAAGGGTCTTACTTAAAACGGTCGTTGGAGAACTGATTGCCGAGGCATGGCTGTCGGATTCAGTTCGGGAAGATACGGTTGTAACATCGCATGGAACCTGGATTAAGAAAGGGGGCGGCGTCAATCAATTAACAGAAGACCTTATCTCCACCTTTGGAAATATGGCAGCCTATCACAGCACTAAAGTCTCTATAAAAGCCATACACTCCCCATGAAGATTTCATAAACTAATTCTTTTAGGTTCTCTTTAC
>CAZSON010000291.1:0-1213 GCA_964608375.1 uncultured Desulfobacter sp.
TGAAAGTAATCGTTTGCAGCGGATATTCCATTGATGGCCCGGCACAGGCCATCCTGGATGCCGGCGCACAGGACTTTATTCAAAAACCGTTTAAGGTTGAAACACTGTCAAAAAAATTAAAGAAGGTTTTGGAAGGCAATTAAACCGGAATAGGTAAAATGAAATCTTTAAAAAAAGGACTCCTTGTATTTTTTGTTTTAGCGTTAAATATGTTATTATTTGCTGCTTGCAGTAGTTTTAAGAAAGCGGATTTCAAATGTAAAAACTGCAATATACTTTTTATTTTAGTTGATACATTAAGGGCAGACCATCTGAGCAGTTATGGATACTATAGAAATACATCCCCGAATATCGATCGTTTTGCAAAAGATGCCATTTTGTTTGAAAATGTAAGGAGCCAGGCCTCATGTACCTATCCGTCTGTTCCGTCAATGCTGACTTCAAAATATGCGAATAACTTTCTTAAGGTAGACCGTAGGAAAACAATTCCGGATAACATAAAATCGGTGGCAGAGATATTAAAAGCAAAAAATTACAGCACTTTTGCGGTATCTGCTAACCCTATCGTCAGGAAAACGCCTCATGAAAAATATAAATTTGCCGGTTTCGATAAAGGGTTTGATACGTTTGATGAAGAATGCCTGAATAAAAGAGCGCCGTGCTTAAATAAGAAATTCTTTAACTTTATAAAAAATTCAAGCCGGCCCTTTTTTATCTATTTGCACTATATGGATCCTCATGCAACCTATTCCTCACCTGTTAAAAAATTCTCAAAAACCTACGATGGAAAAAATGAGTTTATCGGCAGGGGAAATTTCAAACCGATTAAGGATAGATTATATAAGCATGGCTCTTATAGGTATACGAAGAGGGATCTCGATTATTTGATCGATTCATATGATGATGAAATTGCTTTTTTTGACGCTCAATTTAAAGTTTTAATAGATAAATTAACGGAAGAAAATCTGATAAACAATACCATTGTCATTATTTCATCAGATCATGGTGAAGAGTTCTTGGAACATGGAGATATAGCACATTGTCACAATCTTTTTGATACAACCAATAAAGTGCCGCTGATTATAAAGATACCCGGGAATGAGAAAAACGGAAAAAGACAGAACTGGGTCCAAAATATTGATATCGTTCCGACGCTGCTGGACTATTCAGGTTTGAACCCAAAAAATTATGATTTAGACGGTAAAAGTTTAAG
>CAZSON010000291.1:1313-3760 GCA_964608375.1 uncultured Desulfobacter sp.
AAGATATTTAAAAAGCTAAAAGAAATCGGTTATTTATAGCAAAATCCTATTTTCTTCTGCAACTAAAGGGTAAAATGCCAGGAAGAACAATGGCTGGGTTGATGCGCCGGTAAGCGGTAGTCACAAAAAGAAAAGCCCCTGCCGTTCAGGCAGAGGCTTTAAAAAATATATATAAAATGGAAAAATTGGGATCGATGAACAAAGTGGATAATCATCAACTCCCTGTCCCCATGTTTCTCTAAAAATAGTACTCTTATATGATCTGTCAAGGCCTTTAAAAATACGAATTACCGCCTCAAGCACAAATAGTCGAAAAGCATCCGAATGAGCTGCTTTGTTGGAAATTGAACTTTAAGCAAAGAGTGCAAATGATTTTAAAAAAAGGAGGATTTTGCAATGATTGAATCGAAGAATACGGTAGACTTTTACTGGGATCCGGTTTGCCCATGGTGCTGGATCACCTCACGCTGGATGGTGGATGTGGGTCGACAAAAGCGCATTAAGGTCAACTGGCATTTTTTCAGTCTCAAAAAGATCAACAAGGGCCGGCATATCGAGGAGAGGTTTAAAGTTGTCCATAAAATAGGCCTGCGTGCTCTGCGTGTTGCTGCAGCGGTTCGAAAAGAACTTGGTAACGACGGGGTGGGCAAAATATATACGGCAATCGGTGCGCGGTACCATCACGACCGGGGAACCATTGATAAGGTTACCGCTCTTAAGGAAGTTCTTTCTGCTTGCGGCTTTCCGCCCCGGCTTGCCGCATCGGTCAACGACCGTACCTGGGATAAGGATATCGAAACGGACATGGCAAAGGCGATCGCCAAAGCAGGCACCGATGTTGGGGTTCCGTTGATCGTGCTCGATGGCGGAAAAGGCCCCGGCTTTTTCGGGCCGGTTATGAGTCCGGCTCCAACCGGCAAAGACGCGGTGAAATTGTGGGATGCCGTCATTGCAGTTGGTCTTACGCCCGGATTTTTCGAACTCAAGCGAACGCGTGAGACAGGTCCTTTGTTCGGAGAACGCCCTGTGATCTGATGAAATCAAAAAAATAGCCTGCTTTTGCGGTAGATGTGTTTAATAGAAGATTCATCTCGGCTCGCCGACCTTGCGTGAGAGACGATAGACCCGATCGAGCTCCTCACAGGCCATATCAAATGTTTTCCCGTGGATATATGCAAGAGTGGCTTTCTTAGAGACCGCCCAACCGACTTCCAGCGAAATTCTCCATGGCGTGACTTTTTTCGCCATCCTAAAGACCTTCAACGGCCATTTTAGCCAACCATAGGTTTTGTAAGATTTTTTAATGATATTTTGAAGCGCTTTCGGAATGAGATTATCGGAAAGATTTTTGGCTCTATAAATTGTTTCCAGGCGGGCGCTGTATAACCGGCGGATTAAAGGGTTCTCTCTTCCTTTGCTGACCTTGCCTGCCCAGATGCGAGCGCTCTCAAGTAAAGGACCGAGAGCAGCTTCTTCCAAAGGAAAATCCGAATCGGGAAAATATTTTGCCGAGATAATTTCAGCGGCTTTGCGGACAGCGCTCCGCCACTTTTTAATGCTCGGATTCGAGATCGCCATCGATGTAAACCCAATCAGCTGATTTCGAACCGCTTGAATTTGAGAATCCTCTTTTGGTTCATCGTCGTTGTTCAGGGCATCCAGTTCCTCCAAGGTTTCTTCCAGCTCCTTTTCTCCCTGGTTTTGGATAGAGGTATCCACATCACTGTAAGCTTCTATCGCCAATCGGCCAAAAAAAATATAAAGATCCGCCATCAGGTATTTGACTAGTACCAATGTGGTTAGATACCGGGAAAGATAAACCAGCCAACTGAAAGGATCAAGAAACAAAAAAAGACGGAATCGAACCATCCGTTGAATCATTTTTTTATGGCCTGAGATCCATCCATAAAGAACAGAGCCCGAGAGCCGGAGGTACCATCGGCGAATAGCTCTGATTTTTCGAATATTAATTGATTTGAGCTTTTCAAACCCGGGTCGCTTGAGAATAAGATCAAACTGATTCAATGATTTTTCAAGACTCTGAAGAAAGGAACCGATCCCGATCTGAAGTTCAGGACAATCTGAATTTGGGTGAAAACAAGCGGCAATTGACCTGATGAAAAGCGGAAGCTCACGAAGTTCTTCTATATCCGGGGAAAACGATTGAAAAACCGCCCCGCATGTGTCTTCAATAATTTTAACCCCTTTTTGAATTTGCAGACTATTCTGCTCGGCAAAACTTTTAAGCTTCCTTAATTCCATCTTTAAAGATCTTTTCCAACTGAAAATACCCTTGACTCTCCATATAATAAAAAAAGCTGCCGATAGGATAATAAGCGCTAAAATGGCCCAAAGGGCCCTTAAAAAATACCACCATTCCATTTTATTGAACTTCGGTATTGCTGCAATGAATGGGTGGCTTTTTATCCGCCCACGGTCTTGCTTTC
>CAZSON010000292.1:0-3751 GCA_964608375.1 uncultured Desulfobacter sp.
AATTCATCATCTATAAACAGGAGGCAAGCTCGTGAGATTACCAAAATTCGAATATTTCGAGCCGAAAGAGATTGAGGAAGCTGTCAGAATACTGCAGGATCAGCCTTCAGCTAAAATTCTCGCCGGTGGAACCGATCTTTTGGTCAATATGAAACATCGGGTCGAATCTCCACAGGTTATCGTCAATATAAAACGAATTCAGGGCCTGGATTTTATCAGGGAGGAGAACGGCGATATTAGAATCGGTGCGCTGACCCGATTGAAAAGGATCTATCAAGACCAGATGATAAAGAAAAAGTTACCCGGTCTGGCCGAATCTGCTTCTTCGGTCGGGTCCTATCATCATCAGGTGATGGGTACCCTTGGGGGAAATATCTGCCAGCAAAATCGGTGCAAACACTTTAATCAATCCCACATGTGGCGAGCTGCTAAGCCACTTTGTTTTAAGGCCGGTGGCGAGATCTGTCACGTGGTGAACAAACAGGAGACCTGTTATTCAAGCTACTGCGGCGATCTGGCGCCTATCCTCCTGGTGCTGAATGCAAAAATCGTGTTGTTTGGAAAACAGAACCATAAAGAGATTTCTATGGAAAATCTATTTTCAGGAAACGGGAAAGCCCCGCTCAATCTTACCCCCGGCCAGATGGTAAAGGAGATCATCATCCCTTCAGAATCTGTTCAAGGGGTTTGCTGTTATGAAAAACTTGCTAATCGGGAGAGCATTGACTTTCCGATTTTGGGAACGGCATTTTGGGCTTCGGCTCAAAACAGAGAATACCGGGTCGCTTTTACAGCTGTTGATCAAAAACCGTTAAGGGGCCAGAGCATCGAATCATTCTTAAATAGAAACCATTTGACGAAAGAGACACTCGATCAGGCCTGCGATCTAGCTGAAAAAGCGGCCAGACCGGTTAAGACATCTATCTATTCGCCCGCTTACAAACGCAAAATGATGGGGCGACAGTTACGCAGTGCAGTGGATAGAGCGACAGGGAGGTCAATAACATGAAAATGGCGCTTAACTTGAAGATCAATGGCGATGCCCATGACGTGCTTGTTTCACCGAACAATACGCTTTTAGAGGTGTTGAGGGATAAGCTGGGGTTGATGGGAACAAAACGGGGCTGTGATTTGGGGAGCTGCGGGGCCTGCACGGTACTGATGGACGGCGAGGCCTGCCTGTCTTGTCTGATACTGGCGGTTGATGCTGCCGGCCGGGAAATTATAACGATCGAGGGCTTGGCTGAAGGGGGTGACCTTCATCCTCTGCAACGTGCTTTTGTAGACAAAGGGGCGATTCAATGTGGCTTCTGCACACCGGGGATGATATTAACCGCTGAGGCCATCCTGGCGGAAGAAAAACACCCTTCAGAGGATATGATTCGGAAAAAGATGGCCGGGAACCTCTGTCGTTGTACAGGATATAAAAAAATTGTCGAGGCCGTGGCCAGTGTCAGTGAAGAGGCCGGCAAGGAGGGATAGATGAAAAAGAAATTAAACGTTGTCGGAGCGAGATTGCCGATGCTGGATGCGGCGCAAAAAGCAAAGGGAGCCGCACAGTACACCGATGACCTCACTTTACCGGGGATGCTGCATGGAAAGATATTGAGAAGTCCCTTTGCCCACGCTAAAATTCTCAATATCGACACTACCAAAGCAGAAAAACTTCCAGGTGTAAAAGGTGTCATAACCGGTCGGGACATTCCGGACCGGCAATACGGCATCGTTCCGAAGGCAAGAGACGAGTACGCTCTGGCCAAAGACAAGGTCCGTTACATAGGAGATGACGTGGCTGCGGTCTGCGCGATTGACCCTGAAATTGCAGAGGAGGCTATCGAGCTGATCGAGGTGGACTACGAAGAGCTTCCGGCGGTCTTTGATCCTCTGGAAGCTAAAAAAGAAGGGGCGCCGGAGATTCATCAGGGGGTCAAGAACAACACCTCTTTTGCCATCCATAAGGAGTTTGGTGATGTTAAAACGGCGTTTGCCGAGTGTGACGCGGTTTTTGAAGACAGTTTTTACTCCCAGGCGGTCAATCATGCGCCTCTTGAACCCCACGCTGCTCTGGCACAGTTTGACCCGCTTAGCAAAGAACTCACCCTATGGGCATCAACCCAGATACCGTTTTTTCTCCGAAGAAATTTATCAAACACGCTTCAGATCCCGGAGCGAAAGGTCCGGGTGATCAAAGCCAAGGTCGGAGGAGGATTCGGCCAAAAGATCGATCTTTTTGCCAAGGATTTTTGTGCTGCATGGTTTGCGATTCACCTCGGGAAACCGGTAAAGTTCGTCTACGAGCGGGAAGAGGTCTTTGTCTCCACCCGGCAGCGGCATCCGATGTATATAACCGTTAAGACCGGAGTAAAAAAAGACGGGACCATCCTCGCCCAGCAGTTTCAAGTCCATGCAGATGGCGGGGCTTACAACAGCACGGCCCCGACCATGATCGCCCTGTCGTGTTATTTTCTGATGATTCCCTATCGTGTACCGAACCTGATCTATGAAGGATACCATGTATATACAAACAAACCGGTGAGCGGCGCAATGAGGGGGCACGGTATCCCACAGGTCCGTTTTGCCGTAGAACGACAGCTGGATATGATTTCCAAACGCCTCGGGCTAGATCCGGTTGAGGTGAGGATGAAAAACAGCATCCATGCAGGAGAGCCTCACCCGGCCAAATTTGTCATCAATACGTGCGGCTTTTCAGAATCACTTCAGAAGGCGGCTGACGCGATCGGGTGGCGGGAAAAACGAGGGAAGCTTCCCTTTGGCAGAGGCGTAGGATTGGCCGGTGCCGCCTTTCCCAGCGGGGTGAGCAATATGAGTCATATCAGTTCCGGTGCGGTTGTGCAGATGGGACGTGATGGGGCGGTAAACGTACTGACCGGGGCCGCCGATATCGGCCAGGGTGCGGAAACGGTGATCAGCCAAATTGTCGCCGAAGAGCTCGGCGTGCCGATCGAAGATATCAGGATCACCGCTGCGGATACCGGAATTACGCCGCTCGATCCCGGCACATTTGGCAGCGGGGTCACTGTAAGAGCTGGAAACGCAGCGAGAATGGCGGCAATCGCGGCCAAGAGGAAGCTTTTCGAATTTGTAGATAAAATCCTGGAAGCCGATGTGGCTGATCTGGTGGCCCGGGATCGAAAAATTTATGTAAAAGGCTCCCCTGACCGGGGAATCGCCCTTGCAGATGCGCTGAAGGCGTATCAATATGCGGATCTTCCGATGCCGATTGTGGGCAGGGGGGCCTGGATGGCTCCGGCCAAGGAGCCGACCACCCTGTTTAAAGAAGATGGTAATTTCTCACCCAGCTACTCTTTTATGACCCAGGCTGCAGAAGTTGAAGTCAATCTGCAGACCGGAAAAGTAAAATTGCTGAAGATGGTGACAGCCCATGATTGCGGCAGGCCGATCAATCCGATGCTGGTGGAGGGCCAACTGGAGGGCTCGGTTGTCGGCGGCATGGGGCAAGCGCTCTATGAAGATGTGATCGTTGAAAATGGCCAGATGATGAACCCATCGTTTCTTGATTATGGGTTTCCGACATTTATGGAAATGCCGAAAATAGAGGCGATTGAGGTGGAGACCGATGACCCGATCGGACCTTTTGGAGCCAAGGAAGCAGGGGAGGGGACCCAACTGTCTCCCGCTCCTGCCATTGCCAATGCGATCTATGATGCCATCGGGGTTGACTTCATATCACTTCCCATAACTCCGGGAAAGGTCCTTGAAGCATTGGAAA
>CAZSON010000293.1:0-3734 GCA_964608375.1 uncultured Desulfobacter sp.
CCTCTCTTTGTCATTTCAATAATTGCTCCGTGAATATCATCGACCTGAAATGCAATATGCTGAACTCCCTTTCCCGGGCGGGTAACAATCGGATCCATACCATCTATCGGTTTTTGAAACTCGACCAACTCGATCTGCCCCTCTCCGAACGTGTAAAAGGCGATCCGGATGCCGGCATCTTCCAGAACCATCTGTTCGTCACATTCAAGACCGAGGTTCTTTGAAAAATCCTCCATCGCCCCTTGAAGGTCTTCCACCACCATACCGATATGATCGATCTTTTTAAGAAATTTCATCTGCTATCCATCCGATCAGTTGATAAAAAAGAAACCGGGACTCAAAGAAACAGCCCGGCTTTTGCTCGCCTGGGCTTGACGAACCAAGAGTTGACAGGCAATATAGCTCGTGATATTTAAGTACATGATCTTTATCGCATTCGAAAATTATTGTCAATGTCATGCCTCCTTTGAAAAGGAGTCATCGTAAGGCGTATTCCTGGTCATCGTTTATCTCTGTAAAAACCTCGATTAGCCTAAAAAGGAAAATAGATGCTTCTCCAAGTAACTTTGAGCGGCCTTGCCACAGGGAGCATTTATGCTTTGGTCGCCCTGGGTTTAGCGCTCATTTACAACACCACGGAACACGTGAACTTCGCCCAGGGCGAGATGTCGATGGTTTCGGCCTTTATCGGATTTACTTTCTTTCACTCTGTGGGGTTCTCGCTTCCGGCGGCCTTTTTCCTTACCCTGGTCGTTTCAGCCGTGCTTGGAATCATTGTAGAAAGACTGGTGATCAGACCGGCCATGCGCGCCCCTCATTTCAATATTTTCATTATCACTCTGGGGCTCTCCATTGTCATGAAAAGTTTGGCCGGTTTTGTATGGAGCCATGACGAATTTCCTTATCCCAGTATTTTCCCCGATGAAACGATTAAACTGGGCAATGCGACGATTGATATGATCAGCATCGGTAATATCGGAACAACGGTCATGTTGATGCTAATGCTGTTCATCTTTTTCAAATACACCCGATACGGAACGGCCATGCGGGCCGTTAGCCACAGTCAGAATGCCGCCCTCCTGATGGGCATCAGCGTGAAACAGTCTTTTTCCATAACCTGGGCCATCAGCTTTGTGGTAGCTGCTGTCGCCGGAATTCTCATGGCGCCGGTTGTGTTTCTGAGTACCCATATGGGCCTGGTTGTCATTAACGGTTTTGCGGCCGCCATTTTAGGGGGATGGGGAAGCATACCCGGTTCCATCATCGGCGGGATGCTCCTTGGCATTATCGACAATGTCGCTCCGCTTTACCTTCCTTCCCAGATAAAAAATATCGTCCCCTTCATGGTGATCTTCATCGTTCTGGTCATCAGACCCAAGGGAATTATGGGGAGAGAAAGACTAACTAAAGTATAAAACAGGTCTTTTAGATGCAGGGGTTAAATAAAGGAAAAATATTGAGCTGGACAGGCGCACTTATCATTATTGCCTTTCTGCCTCTTTTTTTAGGTAATTACACTGTCTTTCTACTAAGTATGCTGGCTGTTTATGCGCTGGTCTCCCTCGGCCTGAATCTTTTGATGGGATATACCGGTCAAATCGCAGCCGGTCATGCCGGGTTTCTTGCCCTGGGCGCCTACTTTACAGCCATAGCCGGAACACGGATAGAATGGATGCCCTGCCCGGTGATCATTTTGATGGCCGGCATTTTCACCGGCATTGTCGGTTTCCTTCTGGGCATACCGATCCTCAGGTTAAAGGGTTTTTATATTGCCATGGCGACCCTGGCCTTTGGCGTCGTAATGAGTGAAATCATTCTTCAGTGGAGTTCTTTAACCAACGGCGATGACGGTTTTCAGGTCCCGGTTGCCCGTATCGCCGGTTTCGCTTTTGATTCAGATTTTAAGCTCTATTACCTTATCATGTTTGTAACAATCATGCTGATCGTTTTCGCCAAGAATATGACAGACGGCTATATCGGAAGGGCCTTCATCGCTTTGAGGGAGAGCGAAACAGCGGCCCAAACCATCGGGATCGATCTGGCTAAATATAAGACCATTGCATTTGCCATCAGCGCGTTTTACACCGGCATCGCCGGCGGTCTGTTCGCCTATCTGATAACCTACCTTTCACCCGATGCTTTCACCATTGAACTCTCGATAGATTTTATCGCCATGATCGTCATCGGTGGCATGGGATCGATCCTTGGATCTATAATCGGAGCCGTTATTCTAACCGGTATGCAGCAGGTACTCGCGGGCCTTCAGGATCTTCAAATTTTAATCTTTGGTTTCTCACTGATCATCTTTACGATCTTTATGCCCCGGGGTATCAGCGGTATGCTTAACACACTTTTGGAAAGGTTTTCGATCTCCTTTAAATCCAAAAACAAGGAATTGGCGCAAGAGAGTTAACATCTCTCTCTTCTTTAAATATAAACAAAAACAGAAAGGAGCGAAAAAAGATGAAACAGATTAGAAATTTTTCGGTATTAGGGCTTTTTCTCGTGCTCTTCCTCTTCCCTGGAAACGGCCTCGGCGGAGAAGTCGGTGTAACAGACACTACGGTTTTGGTGGGGTGCTCCAACAGCTTCTCAGGGCCTCTGGTCTATCCGGGAACCCAGCTAGTGAACTACGGGCTGGAAGTTTACCTCAAACACATCAACGCACAGGGCGGGGTACATGGCCGAAAGATTATTACCCAGTATTACGACGATGGCTATAAACCCCAGAACGCGGTTGCGAACACCAAGCGGCTTGTGGAGCAGGATAAGGTGTTTGCCATTCTTTCTTCGCAGGGTACCGGAGCCGTCATGGCGACTGTGAAGTACCTTACCCAGAACAAAGTACCTCTCCTTTTTCCATTTCAGGGTGTTCCGATAAAAGGTGTTAAAACCATCTTCACCTCCTTCGCCCCCTATCCGACCCAATCCGAAGTGGTGACAAGCTGGCTGGTTGAAAAAAAGAAGTTCAAAAGAATCGGTATACTCTATCAGGATGACAAATATGGATATACGTTCAGGGATCCGGCCAAAAAGGTGCTTGAGAAATATGGATTAAAACTGACCGCCGCCGAATCGTATAAAAGGGGCGCGGTCGATATGAGCGCTCAAATTGCCAAGCTTAAAAAAGCAAATCTTGATGCACTCATTTTAGTTGCCCTTCCCGGCTCGGGCGCTTCTGCCTTGAGAGAAGCCCACAAACAGGGTTTGAAGGGAACCAAGATCATCTCCTCAGGCCCGCTGACCGATGAAAAATTTATTATCCTCTCAGGCGGTGTCGGCGAAGGGGTATGGGGTCTGTCGCTTTGGCCCGATCCGGTCAACTCCCAGCGTCCGGCGATGGTCGAATACAGAAACATTATGAAAAAATACGGAAAGGATAAGAACAACAGACCGAACCGATATAGCCTGTTTGGCTATTTTTATGCAAAACTGTTCGTTGAAGGGCTCAAAAGAGCGGGTAAAAACCTGACCCGGGACAGCTACATCGCTGCCCTGGAGGGGATGAAAAACTGGAAAAACGGTATTTTACCTGCGGTGAACTTTTCAGGATCCGCGCATCTGGCTCAGGACGCCGGGTTTATGGTCGAAGTCAAAGGGAATGTATTTAAGCCGATCTCCGGATGGGTAAAACTTAAAGACGGTAAGCTTGTTGAAGAACCGCTATAAAGCGACATCTGCAAATAGTTAATATTCAATAGTCGATGTTGACAGTCTCGTAAAAAGTCATTTGC
>CAZSON010000294.1:0-3726 GCA_964608375.1 uncultured Desulfobacter sp.
CGGGACCCGGACTCGATTTTTCTATCCTCTACACAATAAATGCCTTTACCGGACATCGCCGGACCGAAACACCCGTTACATGAAATACATGTGGCATTTCGAAGATCACCCAACATCCACCGCTTGATTAACCCGGGTTCGCGAATTAACGGCCGGCACAAGGAAATATAATCGGCTACCCCCTCAATTATCAGCCGTTCAGCCAAAAGATACGAACGGATACCCCCAACCAGGATCACCGGCGCCCTAACAGCCGCCCTTAGCAATCGGGCTGCCTTTCGAAAGTAGGCCTGATCCCGCTGAAAGGTGATTTTGTTCCGACAGGGACTCAATTGTCCCGATACAAAGGTTCCGCCACTCACTTCAATTGCATCCGCACCCGCGCGATCGAGCAGGGTAGCAATGCAAATCGCATCGCTTAACGTAAGACCATTTGTTAAAAAATCCTCGGAGTTGATCTTGATAAAAACAGGGTAGTAACGGCCTACCGCGCGGCGGATCGATTGATAGACTTCCAGAAGCAATCTGGCGCGATTCACAACGGGGCCGCCATATTCATCCTCACGACGATTAAACGCGGGTGAAAGAAACTGATTGATAAGATACCCATGGGCTGCATGGATCTGAACGCCGTCGAAACCTGCTGCTTTTGCCCGGCCGGCCGCCTGGCCAAAAGCCGCTGTCGTTTCCCCGATTTCATCCACGCTCATTTCCCGACCCGGATCATTATCCTGACTTTTTTCAGCGGAGGGCCCTTGAGGGGCGGTGCCGGTCAGTTTGGATCTGGCCATGAGGCCGCCGTGGGCCAGCTGGAGAATGATTTTACCCCCTTCGCGATGGACAGCCCCGGTCATCTCGTTTAGACCCTCAATGAGGCTGTCTTTGTAAAGGCCCAGTTGCCGCGGCGTGGCCTGTCCTTCTGAAGAGACATAGGTGTGGCCGGTAATGATCAAGCCGACACCCCCTTTGACAAGTTCGACAATCAGATCCACAAGTTCGGGCGTGCAGGCCCCATCTGCATCGGCCAATCCAGCCCAGGTGGCAGAGCGGATAAAACGGTTGGGCAGTTGCAAACCGTTTATTTTAGAAGGTTCAAAGAGCTTCATCGGCTCAAAATGGTCATTTGGAAAGCGATATGATCTTTTTTCGCGTCAATCAAACCTCGGATTATTACTTTCGCACAAGATATGAGCCGATAATGGCATCGGCTTCGATCTCCACCAGATGGGCGGGTCGTATCAACGCTTTCACTTCCGCCAAAATGGTAACCGGTTTTATTTCCTTAAAAAATTCGGAATAGGCCCGCATGTACTCCTGTGAACGACTGATATCGGTAACATATATGCGGACCCGATAGACTTCCGACAAACTGGCCCCTGCCCCTTTGAGAGCTTTTTCAATCTTTTCCAAAATGATGCGCGTTTGCAGGTAGGCGTCCCCTTCGCCCTCCACCACTCCTTCGGGGTTGGTGGAGGTCGTCCCTCCGACAAATACAAAATTTCCGATTTTCACGGTTCGGCTGTATCCGATTTTTTCTTCCAAAGGTGCCCCGGATGAAAAATTTTCTCTCTTCATTAAGTCCATGCCATGCGCCTCCCCTAATCGAATGAACGGTTATGATGATCCAAAACGATATCGAAAATCATCGGTGAGAACACATCGTCTGACCAGCGTAAAGGTCCTTGAACGGGTCAACCCTTCCCCGCCGGTCGCAATATGCAACGATTTGAATCCCTCTCCCTCAACGCCGAGACCCGCGATGGACGACCCGTTTTTAATAAACTGAGAGGCATCGGATATGCTCGCCATCCGGGTGATATTTTTTAAATCGTTGGAGTGAAAAACAATGGTGTGCCGCATCCCCTGTTCAGCCGCAACCCCGATATCCATAGCTTCATCTGCATTCCGGCATCTGATAAACGGGAGAATCGGCATGATCTGTTCGGTCCAGATGAGCGGGTGTTCTTTGTCGGTTTCCAAAATAGCAATTTTTGTTTCAGGCGGGATCTCCAGCCCTATCGCCCTTTTCAGGATGACATGAGGGGGTTTGCCGATATAATCCATATTGATCACGCTGGGACCCCTCCCGGGTCGAATCTCCTTGAATATCTCTTTTATCAGGTCGATGCCCTGTTCAGCCGTAAGCTCAAATGCACCATATTTCTTGAGCAGATCCTTTAACCGATCGGCAACCGTTTGTACCACAAAAATTTCTTTTTCACTGGAACATGGAGTGCAGTGGCTCAAAGAAGCGCCCCGAACAATACATTGGGCGGCATTATCCAGATCGGCGGTTTCATCGACCACCACCGGCGGGTTCCCGGGTCCGCCTGCAATAACACGTTTTCCGGTTTGGGTGGCAAACTCAACCACCCGATGCCCGCCGGTAACCGCAATCAAATTGATCTGGGGGTGGGTCATCAAATACTGTGCGGAGGGGATGTCCGGGTTTTCGACCGTGTTGACACAGTTGGGCGGTCCGCCGCAATCTATAATGGTTTTATTGATATCACGAACCACACGGGCGGAAATAACTTTGGTTTTGGGGTGGGGGTTGTTGACCACCGTATTTCCACCTGCCAGCATCAAGATGGCGTTGCTCACGATGCTCGGCGCCGCATTGGTCACCGCGTTGATGGAAGCAATGACGCCGACCGGGATCCGCTCTATAACTGTAATCCCCCGGTCACCGGTAAAGACCTCCGGCGTCAGGTCTTCGAGACCCGGAACACCGCACGCCACTTCCAATTTCAGCACAGTGCCTTCCTTCGCTCCGATATCGGTTTCCTCTAACTCCATACGGCCATATTCTTCACGGTTTTTCCAGCAAACATCTCGTATGCCCTGAATAATTTTTCCGCGTGTGGCCAAGGGTAGAGCGACCAGTTGCTTTTGGGCGGCAACCGCTTCATGGATCGCATCCTCCATTTCTCTAAAAACACCATCTCCTGTGCTAAGAGACCGATCAGGAGATATTTCAGGCCCAGGTGAAGATAGCCTTTCCAAAACCATTCCTACGATCTGTTCGATCTGTTTTTCATCAATATCCATAGCATATACCATCTATCCTGTCTTCGATTGGCCCTGTGTCTTTGCCCCAAAACGATATCGAAAATCGTTTGAGACGACACAGCGTCTAATCAGGGTAAAAGTTCTGGGTCGAGTCTGTCCTTCACCGTTGGTCGCAATATGAAATGAGATATACCCCTCTCCGGAGACCCCAACGCTTGCCAGACCGCACGATCCATTTTTAACAAATGCAGCACATTTAGCCATGCCGGCCATTTTTTTTATGTTTTTTAGATTGTTGGAATGAATGGCCATTGTGTGGCCGTTTCCCTGTTCGGCCGCGATCGCTGCCAGGATTGCATCATCCGCATCCCGGCAACGGATGAACGGTAAAACCGGCATGATCTGTTCGGTCCAAACCAGTGGGTGGTTTCGATCGGTTTCCAAAATAACGATCTTTATGTCGGAACCTACCTTAAGGCCGATCGATTTTAAAATCGTTTGCGGTGACTGTCCGATAAAATCCATGTTGATGACCCCAGGTTTACCGGGTGCATTGATTGCGGTAAAGATATGTTTGATCAATTCTTCACCCTGCGCCGCGGTAATCTCGAAAGCGCCGTAACGTTTCAGCAGTTTCTTCAGCCGATCAGCCACCGGTTCAACGACAAAAATCTCTTTTTCACTGGCGCAGGCAATACAGTGGGAAAAAGACGC
>CAZSON010000295.1:0-3720 GCA_964608375.1 uncultured Desulfobacter sp.
GTAAATTGGAAAAGAGAGAGTTGTTTGCAAATTATACAAAGTCGAGTAGTCTCACTCCGTAGAAAAACCACGAAAATAGCAAGATAAGAATTTGCTTTTTTCGAAAAGATTTGTATATTCGACAGGATGCGCAAGAGAGATATTCATGCGGCTATACGAGTTTTAAAAAGGGAAGTTGCCCGGTGGCGGGTGCCGGCTGTGGGGCATTATACCCAGACACCTTTCACAGTGCTCATTTCGTGCATATTGTCGCTACGAACCCAGGACAAGACCACGGATGCGGCCAGCAAGCGATTGTTCAAACTGGCGCGTACACCCAAAGCCATGATCATGCTTGAGAGAAAAACCGTAGAAAAGACCATCTATCCGGTAGGATTTTATAAGAACAAGGCTGTAAACATCAAAAAAATCTGTGACTTACTCTTATCTCAATACAGGGGAAGGGTACCTGATGAAATTGACGAACTGTTGACACTGCCCGGTGTTGGTCGCAAGACAGCCAATTTGGTGGTCACCCTGGGCTATAACAAGCCGGGCATCTGTGTGGACACCCATGTGCACCGGATTACCAACCGCTGGGGATATGTTCAAACCAAAACGCCCGAGAAAACAGAGGCAGCCCTGAGAGAAAAACTGCCCACCGAATACTGGATCGTTATAAACGACCTTTTGGTATCTTTCGGTCAAAATCTCTGCAAACCGATTTCACCCTTTTGCAGTCAATGCAAAATCAAGCGTTACTGCGACCGCACAGGGGTGGAGGTTTCACGCTAAAACCCAAAACGAGCGTAAACAAAATGAAGAAACTTTTTTCGATTAGGGTAAAAAGTTGATTTTTTACCGGCTTGTCCGGAGAAGTGGAACGTTTCATGAAATTATTGGTGTTCAGCGATTTGCACAGTGATTTTCGGATCGCATCAAAGCTGGTAGCGTTGTCCCAAGATGTGGACGTGGTGGTGGGCGCCGGTGATTTCTGCAATGTGCGCCGGGGCCTGGAAGAAATCATCCAGGCTTTGTCAGCGATCAATAAACCTGCCGTACTGGTCCCCGGAAACAGCGAATCCGACCAGGAGTTGATCAGTGCCTGCCGCGGGTGGAATCACGTCCGAGTCCTGCACGGCAGGCAGACAATCATCGATGGGGTTTCTTTTTACGGCATCGGGGGCGGCATACCGATCACCCCTTTTGGACCATGGAGCTATGATTTTACCGAAAAGGAGGCCTATAAGCTACTAGGCGATTGTCCGCCGGGCGGTGTGCTTGTCAGCCATTCTCCGCCGATTGGATTCCTGGATTTTTCTTCCGACGGCAGAAGCCTCGGCAGCAAAGCGGTCAGAGATACGATGGAACAAAAAAAGCCGGTCCTGGTCGTCTGCGGACACATCCACGGAAGCGCCGGTCAAACCGAACGAATAGGGGAAACCACGGTGATCAACGCCGGCCCCAAGGGTATCATTTGGAATTTATAAATCGGTCGCGTTTCTCTTCAGTATCTCCGGTGTTATCAGGGCCTTGCGGTAGACGACGACAGCTACGGTCCTGATGCCTTGGATCCGGGGCATCCTAGGCTTTCGCTCAATTAGTAATAGAATATAATTTTGTTTGATAAGGGTAATCGAGGGAATCTTTTTTGTGTGCTAATACTGTTCGTTGGATGTCCAGGGAATCATAAGGAGAGGTTGTTTGATTATTTTGTCCATCTCTCACGAAACATTCCTAATGTAGAAGATATTTTTCTTGGAAAGGAGAAAAACCGATGCAGGTTCTGGAATTTCCTACAGAGACAATAATTGCGTATTCGACCGTACCACTCAAATTCGGCTTTGGGGCGGCGGATGAAACGGGTTATGAGGCAAAACGCCTTGATGCTCAAAAAGTACTCATTTGCACCGATAAAAACATCCGTGACACGGGGCATCCGGACAGAATAAGAAAAATGATTGAGAAGGAAGGGATTACTGTTGAGATATATGACGATGTTCAGGTCGAACCCACGGATGATTCTTTTAATAAGGGCGCCGAGGACATTGAGGGAAGTGATTATGATCTTTATGTGGCTATTGGTGGAGGCAGCACGATTGATACCACCAAGGCGATCAATCTTTTAAACACATATCCCGCTTCAATTTTAGAGTATGTTAATAAACCGATCGGCAATGCCCGACCGGTGCCCGGCCCCCTTAAACCCTTACTGGTTCTACCGACCACCGCCGGAACCGGGAGTGAATCCACACCATCAGCGATACTGGATATCTTGGATTTGAAAGTAAAATCCGGAATCTCCCATGCCCGACTAAGACCCACCATGGCCCTGATAGATCCTTTGTTAACCGTGAGCATGCCACCTGAAGTAACAGCGTCTACCGGGATGGATGTATTGACCCATGCCCTTGAGTCTTACACCAGCATGCCCTATGACCAGCGCCTAAAGCCGGATCACCCCGCTCAAAGAGTCTCCTATTGTGGGTCTAATTTCATCAGTGACATCTTTTGTGTTAAAGCGATTGAATTTGCCGGTAAATATTTGCGTAGGGCGGTTGCAAACCCATACGACCTGGAAGCAAGATGGCACATGATGGCAGGTTCCACCCTGGCCGGCATAGGCTTTGGGAACTCCGGCGTGCATATTCCTCATTCCATGGCCTATCCGATTGGCGGAATGGCTCGTGATTACCTCCCCGCTGGATACAATATACATGAACCGATGATACCGCATGGCCAAGCCGTCAGTGTGACGGCTCCGGCTGCGTTCAGGCTCACAGCACCCATTTGGCCTGAAAAACACGCCCATGCGGCAGAGCTTTTGAGACCCAATATCACAAAAGGTAAATCCCTGATAGACGCCGCTCTTGCAATTTCCGGTGGCATCCGTCAATTAATGAAGGATATAGGGTTTCCTAATGGTTTGAGCCAGTTTGGTTACTCGGAAGCAGATATTCCACAGTTGATTGATGGGACCTTAAAACAGCAGCGGCTGCTGATTGGGTCTCCGCTGCGTGTCGGTGAGAGAGAATTGAGCCAGATCGCTAAAGAATCGATGAGATTGTGGTAAAATAAAGATTACTCAGATCTTCATTTCTCGCAGAATCGTAAAAACACAAACTTGCAGAACTTTAACCAAGAATAAGCAACATACAATTTTATCTGTTCGAACTCATTGTAAAGGATATAAATTCAACTATTGTGTTGTTAAGAGAAAGAATGCGGAATGCCGCGGGAGAAAGATAATGAAAATTAAATTCTCTGATGTTGAAATGGCCCACGATTATGTTAGCTCCGATCAACCGTTGATGAATAGTGCTTACATTTCAAAAAAGACCGGGCAAATATATTACCATTCTGAAATGTATGACTCTGATGAATTGCCTGAAGATATTTATGAAAGCGATGATTATATCGAGATACCGCATAAGAACGATTTAGATTTAGGACAACATCTAGTGCGGCAATTTGTAAACAGGGAGATTCCTGAGCATGCCGATACAGTAAGGGGTTTCTTTTTAAGACGGGGTGCGTATTCAAAATACAGATCGTTTTTAGAAGGAATTGGTCTGCTGAAAAAATGGCATGAGTTTGAAGAGACAAGAACGAAAGAAACCTTAAAAGGATGGTGCAAAGAAAACGGAATCGAAATTGACTGCAAGAGCAATCGCGACAGGGAGGGAAAAACTCGAGATTATATGGCGTAGAGGTCAGAATATTGAAATATTCATTAAAAAT
>CAZSON010000296.1:0-3720 GCA_964608375.1 uncultured Desulfobacter sp.
CTTGAAGGCCTGCATCTAATCCTTTACGGTGCGTTGGCCATTATGGTGGTTCTTTTCATGCCGAAAGGGATCGTTGTTTATGTTAAACAGTTACTCAACCCGGTTTTAAACCGGCGTTAGCGAGCGAATTCTCCACAGTTTTTCGGAGACCCCGTGCAAGCGGGGTTGAAGAAGGGGCAGCAGGAGACTCTTCAAAACCAGAGAGAGTGGCTTAAAAGGAGCATCGTGAACGTCCTTTCCACAAACCATCTATCCAAGAGCTTTGGCGGTCTGATGGCTGTGAAAGACCTTTCTTTTGAATTGCAAAAGTATGAAATTCTTGCGTTGATAGGTCCCAATGGGGCGGGAAAAACCACTGTTTTTAATTGTTTGAGCGGTTTTTTGCAGCAGGATGAGGGCGATATCATTTTCGAAGGGAAACCGCTTAACAACTTGCAGCCGTTTCAGATCTGCCAACTGGGTATGGCGCGGACCTTTCAGATTGTCAAACCGTTTCTGAACCTATCCGTGTTGGATAATGTGATGGTTGGATCCCTTTCCAAGGAAAACTCGACTGCCAGAGCCAAAAAGACATCCCTTGAAATCATAAATTTTGTCGGTCTTTCGAACATGATACACAAAGAGGCCCAAGGACTGCCACTTCCTGTTCGAAAACGGCTTGAGGTGGCGAGAGCCCTGGCCACTCAACCAACGGTATTGCTTCTGGATGAAGTCATGGCCGGATTGAATCCAACCGAGGTGGATGAACTGATCGTGCTGTTAAAAGAAATCAACCGGCAGGGAATCAGTATTTTTTTGATCGAGCATGTGATGCGGGGTGTGATGGCCCTTTCAAATCGGGTTATCGTTATCAATTACGGTGTGAAGATTGCCGAAGGCTCTCCTGATGAAGTAGTCAAAAACAAACAGGTCGTTGAAGCCTATCTGGGCAGGGAATTTTTAAGTGCTCAAGGTTAATCAAATAGACGTTTATTATGGAGATATGCAGGCCCTCAGAGAGGTCAGCATCGATGTCGAGCGGGGGAAAATTGCATCGGTGATCGGTTCCAATGGTGCTGGCAAATCTACCCTCTTAAAAACCATTTCAGGGATTTTGAGACCGTGCAGGGGAATAATTTCCCTGTCCGGCAACGACATATCCCGAGTTTCTTCATCCCACATTGTCGAGCAGGGGATCAGCCATGTACCGGAAGGAAGACAGCTTTTTCCCACCATGACGGTTCTGGAAAACCTGGAAATGGGCGCCCAGTTTCCACACAGCAAAAAAGTGCAGCATCAAACCATGGAACAGGTGTTCGGCTATTTCCCCAGATTGAGAGAACGGATAGACCAGAAAGCAGGGACCTTGAGCGGCGGCGAGCAGCAGATGCTGGCCATGGGCCGCGGACTGATGTCGGTGCCGGTTCTCATAATGCTGGACGAACCGTCCCTGGGCCTGGCGCCGCTTCTGGTTAGCACCATTTTTCAAATCATTGAAAGCATCAACCGGCAAGGAACATCCATTTTATTAATCGAACAAAATGTTTTCCACGCCCTTAAGATTTCAGGCCGAGGGTATGTCATGGAAAACGGTCAAATCGTGCTCAGCGGAATAGGAAAAGAACTTCTGGAAAATCCGCATATTCGAAAGACGTATCTCGGTTTGTAGAGGAGACTGTGATGGACCCTGCCAATCTACATCCATAAAAAACAAAATAATGAGTTAGCGCCTAAAAAATCCACTACTTCGGTTTTAGGATTCTTCTTCTGAAGCAGAGGCTCGTACCATCAAGACCGGGACAGTCGAAGAGTGCAGAATCTTGTCGGCGATGCTTCCCCTAACCCATCTTCTTACCCCTGAACGTCCATGTGTTGCGATCAGGATAAGATCACAGTCGTTCTTCTCAGCGAAATCAACAAGGCTATCCGCAACCCTTCCAGTAAGGACCTCCGATTGCAGCTGCGTACGCTCTTGTTTAAATTGATTCACAACCTGGTCAAGATAATCCTTGGCGGCGGATTTGCTGGCCGACTCACTTTCCCTCAATATTTCCGGGCTGATAGGATATTCTCCACTGTGAAATATCACTGCAGGCTCGACAATGCGCACAAAAACGATATTTTCCACATGGTATTTCTCGATGAATGCTTCCACATGTGGGAGAACACATTCGGCGAGCTTGGAACCATCTAAAGCTACCATGATTTTATTATACATTGTCTATCCCTCCCTTCTACCATGAATTTTGTATGGAATGGGTTTAGGATCCCTGTTATAAGCTTTCCTGGACACGTTGACAGGCGCGACCGAGACGTTCAAGGGCATCGGCTATTTCTGTTTCAGTAATCAGCATGGAGGGGCCTATCCGAATAACCTGACCATCCAATCCGCCGCCGCCGATGAGTAATTTTTCCTCTTTTGCAGCTTCAATCAGCGCTTTGATTTTCCCGGGGGCGGGTTTTTTGGTTACACGGTCTTCCACCAGTTCGATGCCCAGCATCAATCCCATTCCCCGGACTTCACCAATCCACTGGTACTTTTGATAGAGTGCATCCAGACCCGTGCGGAGCTGTCGGCCGCGTTCTGCGGAACGTACCGGTGTATTTTCCTGCATCATCACATCCAGGGTAGCTTCCGCCGCCGCCATAGAGACAGGGTTTCCGCCAAACGTTGAGATGGTTTTTGCGGTCCATGCTTGTGCAATTTCAGGTCGGGTGATGGTTGCCCCTACCGGCGCGCCGTTGGCAATGCCTTTCGCCATTACCATGATGTCCGGCTCTACTTCCCAATGCTCGATGCCGAACCATTTGTCTCCTGTTCGACCAAAACCCGCCTGAACTTCATCGCAGATGAACAGTCCGCCATAATCCCGTATAATTTCAGCAGCCCTTTGGAAATATCCGGGCGGTGGAACTACAAACCCTCCGACACCTTGAATGGTTTCGGCAAAAAATGCGGCCGGCTTTCCGTTGGTTGTTGTTCGGATAACCTCTTCAATGTCTTGAGCAAATTTTTCTCCTAGATTTTCATCAGAAGCACCGAACGGGCTGCGGTAAGGGTAAGGACAAATCGCAAATTTAATGCCGGGTACCGAACTTGTCACCGGTCGCCAGGGCGCGTGGGCTGTCATGTTTGAGGCCATAATACTTCGCCCGGAATAGGCTTGACGCAGGACAACAATCTCCTGACACCCTGTGTAGCACTGCGCCAGGATCACCGCTGTTTCCACAGCTTCGGTCCCGCTGTTTGTGAAGAAGCAGCTCTTCAGCTCTCCCGGAGCAATGGTTGCCAATTTGCGCGCTACATTGACCTGATTTTCAGTTAAGTAAAGGGTGGAGGTATGACCGAGCTTCTTAATCTGCGCTGAGACTCTATCGACCACGGTCGGGTGGCAGTGCCCAATAGATGTGGTGAGAATGCCTGCAAAGAGATCAAGATATTCGTCTCCTTCCGCATCGATGACCTTCACCCCGTTGGCTTCTACGATGGCAAGGGGCTGGTCGTAGTAAGGTTTGGTGCAAGGAAATAGATATTCTTGATGATCTGACCACAGGCTGGCCGATTTATTTGTTTCACTCATCATGCTGCTCCTTTCTCAACATAGAGGGTTTCATGTTGAAGATGCGATTTTTGTCAAAATCAAGGCATCTTTTTTTAATAAAAACAGGGCCGATCCTCTCTGGGACAGATGCCTCTGCATATAAAACGCAATTTGTTAAAAAAGTCAAATTTCTTATTCA
>CAZSON010000297.1:0-3707 GCA_964608375.1 uncultured Desulfobacter sp.
TGTATTCTCTCCCGCAACTGACCTAAACTTCGGTCAGTTGCGGAGCGGGGATCAACGTGTGGCAGGTGACACTTTACTGATCAAAAAATGAACCCAAACAAAACTACTCCAATTCTCGAGACCAAGGATCTGACCATCCGCTTTGGCGGACATGTCGCCGTTGATCATGTAAATATAGGTATCGAACCCTTTGTCCTCAAATCCATTATCGGACCAAACGGTGCCGGGAAGACAACCCTTTTCAACCTGATGACCGGTCAGTATCGCCCCACCGAAGGAAGCATCTTTTTAAAAGGAAAAGATATAACGAACCTTCGGGTGGCCGATCGGACACGGTTGGGGATGGGGCGTTCCTTTCAGTTGACCAATATCTTTTCTAAGCTCAGCGTACTGGAAAATGTTCGAGTCGCTATCCAGTCTCGCAGAGGATTCGGATACAACTTGTGGAAACACTATCTAAGTTTTGAGGATACTGAAGATGAGGCCTATCTTATTCTTAAAAGTGTCCTGTTAGATGAAAAATGGACTCTACCCGCCAGTAGCCTGACCCATGGCGAGCAACGCAAGCTGGAGATCGCCATTTTGCTTTCGCTTGAACCTGAAATTCTATTTTTAGATGAACCGACAGCCGGCATGAGTCAGGAAGAAGTCCCCGCCATCTTGAAGCTCCTTGAACAGATCAAATCCGCCCGCAACCGGACCATCTTGCTGGTGGAGCACAAAATGGACATGATCATGACCCTGTCGGATTCGATCGCCGTCCTCCAGGATGGTAAACTGATCGCCGAGGGCGAGCCTGATGAGATCCATGGCAGCGATGTGGTCCGGGAAGCCTACCTGGGCGGAGGATCCAAGGTTGCGTGAAATCATTTTAAAAGCTGAAGCTGTCCATACCTATATCGGTCAGCACCATATCCTGCAGGGTGTGTCTTTTGAGGCGAATGCAGATTCGGTAACGGTCCTGATTGGCCGCAACGGGGCGGGGAAAAGCACGACGTTAAGTTCGATTATGGGCCTTCTGCCCCCATCCCGGGGAAATATCCGGTTTAAAGGACAGGAGATTCATCACCGCAGACCCCATGAAATCGCTCGTATGGGCATAAGCTATGTTCCCGAAGAGATGGGAATTTTCACCAAACTGACAACAGAAGAAAATATGCGGGTGGCCATTTTGCGTGAAGATAAACCCACGATGGATAGGTTGGAGAATGTTCTGGCCATGTTTACGGACCTTCGAAAATTTTGGAATACTCGGGCTGGCAACCTCAGCGGCGGACAAAAACAGATGCTGGCGATTGCCCGGGCCATTGTAAATGATACAGCGCTGCTCCTCATCGATGAACCCTCCAAGGGCCTTGCCCCTATCCTCGTCGAGGCACTCATAGCGGCCATCAACAAGATCAAGGCGCAAAGTGTTGTTTTACTGGTGGAGCAAAATTTTTATATGGCCAGCCAAGTAGGAGATTATTTTTATATCCTTGATGACGGGCGGGTTGTTCACGGGGGTGATATGGATATGCTTGTTAAGGACGATGCTTTACAGAGCCGATTTTTGGGTATTTAGAAAGCTGCCCGGGCAGACGCCTGAGAGAAACGGATCTTCTTCATGACGGAAAATGTATTTAAGCGCTACAACCGTGAAATTACCATCATCGGCTCGGCTGTTCTTTTTCTCCTTCCCCTTACCCAGATGCCGACCAAAACCTACCTTACGCTTACGATTGCCGGCCTTGCCATGGGTATGCTGCTGTTCCTTGTGGCATCGGGTCTGAGTCTCATATTCGGCTTGATGGACGTCATCAATTTTGCCCATGGCGCGCTATTTGCCTGGGGCGCCTATGTGGGGTTTAGCACTTTCAGGTTTTTGAACAACTGGGTGGAAGCGAATTCGGTTTTTCTCAATTTAGCAGTATTTTTCATTGCCATCGGCGCTGCTGTCGTGGTTGTTGGGCTTTTGGGCATCATCCTCGAAAAGATCATCATCCGCCGCGTGTATGGGCAGCATCTGTTTCAGATCCTTATTACCTTCGGATCCACCATTGTGCTGGTGGAGCTTATACGGGTTTTTTGGGGACCGAATGACGAGATAATGGCGGTGCCCTTCACTTTTCGGGGCAACTGGGATATCTTGGATATCATCGTGCTTCGATACCCTATTGTTGCCATTGTCATCGGGTTCATGGTGTATGGAGTCATCCAACTGGTTCTCAAAAAAACCAAACTGGGACTGATCGTTCGAGCCGGGGTTGAGAACCGTGAAATGGTCCAGGCCATGGGGCATAATATTTTTTTGCTTTTCACGGGTGTTTTTGCTGTGGGTGCGGGGCTCGCAGCTCTCGGCGGCTTGTCCATTGCCATATTTAGCTTGCAGGTCTATCCCGATATGGGATCCACTTACCTCCTTTTTGCATTTATTGTGGTTATCATCGGAGGCCTTGGGAGTGTAACCGGATCCCTTGTCGGTGCTCTGATTGTTGGTCTTGCTTACAATTATGTGGCCTACCTGCTACCGTGGGCGGCGGCCGGCGTTAACGTCTTGATCATGATTATTATTCTCTTAATACGACCGACAGGTCTTTTCTCCGCAGGAAGGTAAACAGGTTCGTGCATGGCACAACTTACACCGGTTCAACGATTTTATCGGGAAGAAAAAAGAAATCGATTCCAAAGCGGTAGTTTTTTTCTAAAAAGTGTGGTCCTACTACTCTTTTTGGCGATTCCATTTCTATTTCCGTCATTTAAAATCGTTGATCTCGGCGTTAAAATCGCCATGTTTGCAATTCTGGTCGCTAGCTTTGATATCATGCTCGGATATACCGGGATTCTCTCCTTTGGTCATGGGATGTTTTTTGGAATCGGAGCCTATTGCATGGCATTTTCAATCGGCAAGTACGGAAACCCTTCCTATGGCAATCTTCTCCTCGGCTTTGTTCTGGCAATCGGTACTGCCGCAGTTCTGGCACTTTTTATCAGTTTTTTATCTCTGCGGGTTAAAGCCATCTTTTTTGCCATGATCACTCTGGCGATTGCCGAGTTGGCTATTGTTCTTGCCACAAAATTGAGTGGGTTTACCGGCGGTGAAGATGGAATCAGTATTTTCATGCCGGGCATTTTTTCGGTTTCATACACATTCGGCGTCCTGATGGGGTATGAGATCACCGGGAGGCTGCTGACCTACTATTTGATTTTGCTGTCTTGTATCGGCCTCTTTTTGGTCATGCTTCGCTTTACCCATTCGCCTTTGGGACGGGTTCTGCAGGCCATCCGTGACAACGAACAACGCGCCGAAGCGCTAGGCTACAAAACGTTTCTGTTCCAAACCATTTCTATTACTTTCGGATGTGTGATGGCCAGCCTCGTTGGCGGGTTATACGCGATATGGGTCGGATATGTAAATCCAGAATCCTGCCTGGGTGTGATGACCATAATGTTGGATGTTCTGCTCATGGTGATTATAGGTGGGATGGGAACCCTTTACAGCGGGCTCGTGGGGGCCGGCTTTTTGAAAATCACGCAGACTTTTTTGCCGGATTTACAAAACTTAGCTAAAGGCATTTTTCCCCGGGCCTTTTTGCTGCATACCTTATTGGAAAGATGGCTTTTGTTGTTTGGGATCCTGTTCATTTTGGTGGTCGTATTTTTCCCCAAGGGGGTGATGGGAACTGCAAAGGATTATATGACCCGGCGCAGGGCGTCAAATTAAAATT